>NZ_LDTE01000100.1 GCF_001476905.1 Sphingomonas sanguinis
TGAGCCTGCCGCCGCTCGCGACTTGGGAATAGCATCATGGCGCTGATCCCCGTCGATCCGGCCGAGATCGCGACCATCGTCACCACGCTGGAGATGCGCGAGCGGCCGCGCCCGCGCCCCCTGCCCGCGTCGCCGCTGGGGCTGGTCCCCTGGAAGCAGCCTGATCCGGCCAAATACCGCACGTTGTTCGCGCGGGTCGGCGCGCCTTGGCTGTGGTTCTCGCGGCTGGTGATGGACGATCCCACGCTGACCGCGATCATCCATGACCCGGCGGTCTCGGTCTTCGCGGTGGTCGACCGGGCGGGGATCGAGGTCGGGCTGCTCGAACTCGATCATCGGCGGACGGGTGAGTGCGAGATCGGCTATTTCGGGCTGATCCCCGAACTGGTGGGACAGGGCCATGGCCGCTGGCTGATGGCGCAGGCGATGATGCGCGCCTGGATGCCCGGCGTGGAGCGGGTATGGGTGCATACCTGCACGCTCGACCACCCGTCCGCACTCAACTTCTATCGCAAGCAGGGGTTCGTGCCTGTGTCGCGTGCGATCGAGACCTTTCCCGATCCGCGCAGCCTCGGCCTGTTGCCGCCCGAGGCCGCGCCGCAAATCCCGCGTCTGGCTTAGGCGCGAACCAGACGGCGATAGGCCGCAATCGAGATCAGCGCCTGCGCCAGCCCCGCCGCCATCGCCACCGTTGCGGCTCCGGCTTGCAGCAGCGCGATCGCGACCGGATTGCCGGACCCCATGCCGCCATCGCCCTGCACCATCTCGATCAACGCCACGAAAGGCCGTGCCGCGACGATCCCGCCCAGATAGGTGCAGGAGGCCAGCGCCGCCATCGACAGCCCTGCGCCGCGCGTCAGCATGACCGACCGCCCCATGGCCGCCAGCGCCGCCATCCGCCGCTCTGCGAACAGCACCGGCCCGACCAGCATCAGCCGCCCCGCAATGTAGATGCCGGGCAGTATCCAGAGCAGCGTGCCTGCGCCGACCGGCACCGCGACCAGCACCATCGCCAGCAGGAAGCGCGGCGCCATGGTCAGCGCACGGCCCAGCGCCTCGCCGACGCTTTGCCGCCCGCCGCCCAGCTCCAGCGACAGGACCGCCGCCGTGCCGATCATCCCGATCGCATAGGCGGCGAAATACCAGCCGCCATAATGGGTGGCCCATTCACCGACCGAATCGATCCAGGCCATGGCACGCTGGCCGCCCTCGCCCACGCCTTCCTCGGGCTGGGGCGGCATAGGTACGAGCAGGCCGAGCGCCAGCGAGGGCCAGAACAGAAAGGGCGCGGCCAGCCGGACCAGCAGCCCACCGTCCCGGCGGAACAGGGCCCAGGCGTCCCGCAGGGTCGCAATCACATCCAGCTTCATCACAGGGCGGGCGCGCCGTCCCCGTTCTGATAGGCCTTATCCCCCGCCGTCGCGACATAGAGCCGCGCGACGAAGACATAGGCGAGCGTCAGGAAACCCGTGCTGACCACCGTGCCGATCAACATGGCCAGCAACAGCGCCAGCGGCGTACGGTCCGCACCCAGCACCAGGCGCAGGATCGCGCCCGACACGCCCTGCGCGGCGAGCGTGGCGACACCCAGCACGATCAGGAACAGGATGAAGACCCCGATCAGCCGCCAGGTCATGCCCCGGGTCAGCGCGATCGAGCGGCGGAACGCGCCCAGCCCGCGCCGCTCGTTGAGCACCACCGCATAGACCGGCATCAACCGCGCGATGAGCCAGAGCGACAGCGCCGCCACGACCAGCATGTAAAGCGCGACAAACATCGCCGCGCCGCCCGGCATCGGCGGCAGCTTCGACGGATCGCCTTGAGCCGCCATGACGGCAGCGAAATCATAGCCGGACGCGCCGAGCACGACGATCGGCACCAGAATGATCAGGCCAAAGCCGATACCAATGACCGCACCGACGCCGATCACCGGCAGCAACCGGCCGAGCGCCGCGCGCGACGCATCGGCCGTGGTCGTCGCCGGATGGGTCGCGACCGCCATGATCGCCAACTGGGCCCAAACGCCCATGACCAGCGACAGCAGGGTGATGGCGAAACCCGTCACCCCCATCTGTCCGGGCGCGGCCCCGCGCGGCACCAGCAACAGCTGCAATACCGCCGGAAGGACGATGCCGATCGCGGCGATCGGCGCAAGCATCCCGGCCCTGCCCGACAACACCTGCTGCGTGCTGTCCCACACGGTTCCGATCCTGACGGTCATCATTCCTCCCTTGGCCGGGCCACCCCGCCCGGTCCGCTTTGCCTAGACGATTGCTGGGGCCAACGCCATCGGTGCGCAATGCTTGCAACCCTGGGGGCGCGGGCGCAGAGACGGGACATCGTGACTCACATACCCGACATGCCCGATATCGAATGGCGGATCAGCCCCGGCCTGACGCCCTATGACCAGTCGCTTGCCGAAATGGAGGCGCGCGCCGCCGCCGTGGCGGCGGGCGAGGCGCGCGAACTGGTCTGGCTGCTCGAACATCCGCCCGTCTATACGGCGGGGACCAGCGCCGATCCGGTCGAGCTGGTCGACCCGCGTTTCCCGGTGTTCCAGACCGGGCGCGGCGGCAAATATACCTATCACGGCCCCGGCCAGCGGACCGGCTATCTGGTGCTGGACCTGACCAAGCGCGGGCGCGACGTGCGTCGCTTCGTCCACGGGCTGGAGGACTGGCTGATCGCCGCGCTCGCCCGGCTGGGCGTCCATGCCTTCAGCGTCGACGGGCGCGTCGGCATCTGGACCCGCGACGGCGGGCCGGAGGCGAAGATCGGCGCGATCGGCGTCCGGGTGCGCCGCTGGATCACGCTGCACGGCTTTGCGATCAATATCGCGCCCGACCTGTCCCATTTCGGGGGTATCGTGCCGTGCGGCCTGCCCGAATTCCCGGTGACCAGTCTTTTTGCGTTAAACGGCGTCAAGTCCTTGGAAACCTTTGACGAGGCACTTGCGTTCACATTTCCGGCCTTCCTCAACGCTCTCGACGCACTGCGACAAAACGAGGCTTGAGGACCAGACGGTATCCGATTAATGTCCACCCCGATTTGGGTAATAGGGCCAGCAAGCCGTTCCAAATCCTTTATATCAAGGGAGCTTCCAATGCGTGCAATCATCTCCAAGGTCCTGACGGGCTCGATCATCGCCGGCGCGGCGCTCGCGGTTTCGGCTTGCGGCTCGAAGACCGAGAACACTGCCGATGC
Source organism: Sphingomonas sanguinis (assembly GCF_001476905.1). Classification (GTDB taxonomy): domain Bacteria; phylum Pseudomonadota; class Alphaproteobacteria; order Sphingomonadales; family Sphingomonadaceae; genus Sphingomonas; species Sphingomonas sanguinis_B. The sequence goes on from NZ_LDTE01000100.1 coordinate 3,205, forward strand.
GAACATGACCATGAATGCTTCGGAAGGCATGGACACCGCCACCGACAACATGACCGCCGTCGACGGCGCCATGAACGGCGGCATGATGGCCAACGACACCATGGGCAACGACATGATGATGGCCAACGACACCATGTCGATGAACGCATCGAACGCGATGTAATCATCATCGGGGCAACCCGATAGGAAGGGGCCGTCCGGGCGACCGGGCGGCCCTTTTTCATGCCTGCCGAAGCCGGGCCGCAACCCCGTGGAAATACGGCATTTTCACTACCCTTCCGTAACGACCGACGATCCCCGGCAATCGTCCCGCCCACGCGATTTCCATTTGGGTTAACGGCCGAAAAGCGTTATGTTTCGGGACGCTCGAAGGCCCTACGGGGGAAGGATCGGAACATAATGAAGGTGGTGCGTACCGCGCTGGTCGCTGGCGTGGCGTTTTGGGGGATGGGCGCTGCGGCGCCTGCATCGGCACAATTCTTCCTGCAGCCCTACAACTTCCAGGGAAAGCCCGTTCAGGGCGACGAACCCGGTATCGGCCAGCCGCTGCCCGGCGCGACCCCGGCCGAGTTGCGGGCGGGCTTGCTGTGGAACATGCGCGCCGCGCTGAACGTCGCCGCGCTGCAATGCCAGTTCGAGCCGATGCTGGCGACCGTCGCCAACTATAACGCGATCCTGAAGGACCATGATGCCGAGCTGAAGGGCGCGTTCGACACGCTGGGCGCCTATTTCAAGCGGAAGAACAAGACCCCGCGCGAAGGGCAGATGGCGCTCGATCAATATGGCACGCGCACCTATTCCAGTTTTGCGGCGGTCGCGGCGCAGCTAAACTTCTGCCAGACGGCGGGCTCGATCGCCCATGCGGCGGTGTTCACGCCGCGCGGCCATCTGGGCGAGCTGGCGGTCGAGCGGATGCGCGAGCTGCGCAACAGCCTGACCCCCTATGGCGAGCAGCGCTTCCCCCGCTATATCGGTCGCGAGCAACATATCGTCGCCACCATGCCGCGGCTGGATGCGCTGTGCTGGAACAAGAAGGCCGAATGGGTCGCCAAGAAGTGCGGCGCGCAGAACTGGCCACCGGCCGGCGCGACCGCCATCGCGGCACGCTGAGGTCAAATCCTCCCCGATACGGGGAGGCGGCAGCGCGAAAGCGCTGACGGAGGGGGGCTTCCGCTGGGAGCGCCCTGTGTGAAACGCCCCCTCCACCACCGCTTCGCGGCGGTCCCCCTCCCTGTGCCGGGGAGGATGAAAGCGCCCCTCCCCTTTCGCCGCAATATTTGCTAGGCGCGCGGCCATGCTCAATCTGAATGGCATCACCGTGCGCCTGGGCGGCCGCACGATCCTCGACGGCGCATCCGCGGCGCTCCCCCCCGGCAGCCGGGTCGGCCTGATCGGCCGCAACGGTGCGGGCAAGTCGACGCTCGTCCGCGTGATCGCAGGGCAGCTGGAGGCCGATGACGGCGCGTGCGAAATGCCCAAGGGCGCCAAGCTCGGCTATATCGCGCAGGAAGCCCCCGACGGCAGCGCCACCCCGTTCGAGACGGTGCTCGCCGCCGATATCGAGCGCGCGGAGCTGATGGAGCGCAGCGAGACCGAGAGCGATCCCGAAAAGCTGGGCGATATCTATGAGCGGCTGATCGCGATCGACGCCTATACCGCGCCCGCCCGCGCCTCGAGCATCCTGCAGGGCTTGGGCTTCGACGAGGCGATGCAGGGTCGCCCGCTATCCAGCTATTCGGGCGGCTGGAAGATGCGCGTGGCGCTGGCCGCACTGCTGTTCTCCGCCCCCGACGTGCTGCTGCTCGACGAACCGTCGAACCACCTCGACCTCGAAGCGGTCATGTGGCTGGAGGATTTCCTCAAATCCTACCGCGCGACGATCCTGCTGGTCAGCCATGAGCGCGACTTCCTGAACAATGTCGTCGACCATATCCTGCACCTGCAGGGCGGCAAGGTGACGCTCTATCCGGGCGGATACGATTCGTTCGAGCGCCAGCGTGCCGAGCGGATGGCGCAGCTCGCCGCCGCCAAGGCGAATCAGGACGCGCAGCGCGCCAAGTTGCAGGACTATATCGCCCGCAACTCGGCTCGCGCCTCGACCGCCAAGCAGGCGCAGAGCCGTGCCAAGATGCTGTCCAAGATGCAGCCGATCGCCGAAATGGCGAACGACCCGTCGCTGTCCTTCGACTTCCCCGATCCCGATCAGCTGCGCCCGCCGCTGATCACGCTGGACCTGGCGAGCGTGGGCTATGCCGAGACGCCGATCCTGAAGCGGCTGAACCTGCGTATCGACCCGGACGATCGGATCGCGCTCCTGGGCCGCAACGGCAACGGCAAGACGACGCTCGCCCGCCTGCTCGCCGCGCAGCTGGCGCCGATGGAAGGCGAGATGAACGCATCGGGCAAGATGCGCGTCGGCTATTTCACCCAGTATCAGGTCGAGGAGCTCGACACCGACGACACCGCGCTGGAGCATATGACCCGCATCATGCGCGGCGCGAGCCCGGCGGCAGTGCGCGCGCAGCTGGGCCGGTTCGGCTTTTCGGGCGACAAGGCGACGACCAAGGTCGGCAAGCTGTCTGGTGGCGAACGCGCGCGACTCGCGCTGGCGCTCATCACCCGCGACGCGCCGCACATGCTGATCCTCGACGAACCGACCAACCACTTGGACGTCGACGCGCGCGAGGCGCTGGTCCAGGCGCTCAACATGTACAAGGGCACGGTCGTGCTGGTCAGCCATGATCGCCACATGCTGGAGATGACAGCGGACCGGCTCGTGCTGGTCGACAACGGCACCGCGAAGGAGTTCGACGGATCGCTGGACGACTATATCGCCTTCGTTCTGAAGGGCGATGCGGGCCAGGGCGATGCCGCGTCCAAGGCCGACCGGGCGGCGAACAAGAAGGCCTCGGCCGAACAGCGCGAACGCTTCAACGCGATGAAGAAGACGCTGCGCGGCATCGAGGACGAAATGGCCAAGCTGACCCGCGAGCGCGATGCGCTGGACAAGGCGATGAACGACCCGGCCTCGGCCGAGCCGCGCCACGCGAAACTGTCGATGGGCGAGCTGAACAAGCGCCGCGCCGAAGTGGTCGACAAGCTGGCCGAGGCGGAAGTGCGCTGGATGGAAGCGGGTGAGGCGATGGAGGCGGCGTAAGCCGCTTTCCGCCAAGCGAAGTCGAATGTGGAACGGGATCTCCCTGGGCTTCGACTTCGCTCAGCCTGAATGGGGCTTGGGGTCGAGCCAATAACCCAGGCCTGTACCCCGGCGAAGGCCGAGGCCCATTTGCCATCAAGCCGGTGGCGCGCGATCCAAGGCGTGGGAGGCCACGGCCCCGCCCCGTCGAAAGCACCCGGCAGCTGGACCCCGGCCTTCGCCGGGGTACACCCGGTAAGTAGGCTTACGCTTCTTCCGAACCCTCGGCCGCATCCTCGCCGTCAGCCGGATTCTCGATCCACGCCTCGACCTCGCCGGTCAGCTTCAGGGTGAGCGGGCGGCCATGACGGTCGACCTTCTTGCCCAGCGCAACGCGAATCCAGCCTTCGGAAATGCAATATTCCTCGACGTCGCGGCGCTCGGCGCCCTTGAAGCGGATGCCGACCCCACGCGAGAGGAGGTCCTGGTCGAAATAGGGGCTGTCCGGGTTGGTGGACAGGCGATCGGGAACGGTATCGGTCATGCTCCGGCCTTAACGCCGACTCGGGGTCGCTGCCAAGAAGGCCGCCCGAGAAAAAGCGGCGCCGGGATACCTCCCGACGCCGCCAAGGGCCTTAGTTGCAGACCCGGACTTGGACATTGCGGCCCCAATAGGGGTCCCAGCGCCAGTCATTCCAGCAGCGCGGCGCATAGCTGCGATACTCATACTGGTACACCGGCGGCGGGGGCGGCGGTGCATAATAGGGGTCATAGCCCCGATCGTAATAATAGCGGCGATCGACATAACGCGGCTGGTTGCTGCTCGCGATGGCCGCGCCGATACCCAGACCAAGGATGCCGCCGATCAGCGCGCCTGCGGCCGCATCGCCGCGATCGCGGTGATAATAACCGCCATAGCCACCACCCCAGCCACGGCCCCAACGCTGCGCCTCGGCCGGAGCCGCCGCCGTCAACGCGGTCGCCCCCAACGCCAAGCCCAGCCCCAGCTTCTTCAACACTCCATTCATACCGAACCTCCGATACTGATACGCCCGGTCCGCTGACGGCAAAACGCGCACGCGGCGTCCGTGTTGCCTGCTCTGCCACTATCGGGCTGAATGGACGCGGAATATGGTGTTTAGTCAGCGTTCAGGAGGGGGAGGCGGTGATGGGGTGTTGGCTACTGAAATCGGAGCCGGACAGCTATGGCTGGGACGATCTGGTCCGGGACGGATCGACCGAATGGGACGGCGTGCGCAACGCCGCCGCCGCGAAACATCTGCGTGCGATGCAGGTCGGCGACCGTGCGATCTTCTATCACAGCGGCAAGGACAAGGCGGCGGTCGGCATCGCGACGATCACGCGCGCGGCCCGGCCCGATGGCGAGGATGGCCGCTGGGTCTCGGTTCAAGTTGCCCCCGACCGCCCGCTGCCCCGGCCGGTGACGCTGGCGGCGATGAAGGCCGATGCGCGACTGGCCGGACTGCCGATGCTGCGTCAGTCGCGATTGTCGGTATCGCCGGTGGGTGAGGCGGAATGGGCCGTACTGATGGAAATGGCGGGCCTTTAAATCCTCCCCGCTCCGGAGAGGATCAGCCCAGGCTCCGGGCGTAGTCGGCCGCCTCACGCACCTGCTCCGGCGTCGGACGCACGCCGGTGTAGAGCACGAACTGCTCCAGCGCCTGGATCGTCGCGACCTCGGTGCCGGTGATGACCCGCTTGCCCATCCCGCGCGCGACCGCCAGGAACCTGGTCTCGGGCGGATATTGCACCACGTCGAAGGCGATCTCGGCTTCGGCGATCATCGCTTCGGGGAAGGCGAGCTGGTCCTCATTACCGCCGGTCATGCCGATCGGCGTGACATTGATCAGCAGCGCCGCGCCCTCGCCCAGCTCACTCGCCCAGCCGAAGCCGTAGAGATCGGCCAGTTCGCGCCCGACCGCTTCGTTGCGCGCGACGATGGTGCCGTGCATGAAACCCGAATCGCGCAGGGCCGCCGCCACCGCCTTGGCCATGCCGCCGGAGCCGCGCAGCACGAAAGGCGTCGCGCGGTCGATATCGGCGATCAGCTCGACCACGGCCGCATAATCGGTGTTGTAGCCGGTCAGTCGCCCGTCATCATTGACGATGGTGTTCACGCTGTCGATCGCCGCCGCCGATCCAGCAAGCCCGTCGAGCATCGGGATCACCGCTTCCTTGAACGGCATCGAGATGGCGCAACCGCGAATGTTCAGCGCCCGGATACCGCCCACCGCCGCCGCCAGATCGGTGGTGCTGAACGACTTGTAGACATAATCGAGCCCGGTCAGCTCATAGAGCCGATTGTGGAAACGCGAACCGAAATTGCCGGGCCGCGCCGACAACGACATGCACAGCCGCGTGTCGCGGCCGATGGGGGGCTTGGTGGTCATCATGCCGGTCTAGCGGAATACGGGTGCGCGTGCATCCCTTGGCCCGCGCTCTGTCCATCACCGCAACAATTTCGGATCGATCACCACATGCCGGATATGCTGCCGGTTCCAGGTATAGCTCACATGCACCAGCCCGTCGCGAGTCTGGATCACCGCCGGATAGGCATAGCCGTCAGGCATGGGCTTGCTCTCCAGCGTCAGGACGTTGCGCCACCGGACGCCATCGTCGGACAGCCCGATGTTGAGCGGCCAGCGCGGCCCGTCGCCCGGCGTGCCCGGTGCATGCGCGCTGTGGTTGTACACGACCAGTTGACGCCCATCGGCCAGCGTCAGCGCGTCGGTCCCCGCATTGGGATTGGGCAGGTCGATCGCGGCGATCGGCGACCAGCGGACGCCGCCGTCACGCGACCAGCTTTGCGCCAGCGCACCCTGCCGCGTGCGGGCGATCAGTTCCAGCTTGCCGTCCTTGTGGAACAGGATGCTGGGCTGGATCGCCTCGATATGCATGGGCGAGGCGATGGGCGCGGTGACGGTCCAGCTACGCCCCTGGTCGGTGCTGCGCTCGATACGCAGCGACCAGATATTGGCCTCAGCCGTGCCTTCCTCGCGGCTCGACGGCGACAGCCAGGCGCCGTCGGGGGCGATGACCGGCTTGTTCTTGATCGGTCCCAGCACCCCGTTCGGCAGGCGCTCCGGCTTGCTCCATGTCCGCCCGCCATCGCTGGAGCGGATGACCATGCCCCACCATTCGCGCGGGTTTGGCCCGACCTTGTAGAACAGGTGGAGTGGCTGGCCCGGCGGCTGGAACAGCACCGGGTTCCAGGTGGGATAACGCTGGCCACCGGGCATGATACCGTCGGCGACGGGCACCGGCGCGGTCCAGCCCTTTGCCTCGCGCCGCGCGAACCAGATACGGACATCGGGGCGGCTCTCCCCCGAACCCGCGAACCAGGCGGCGGCCAGCGCGCCGTCGGGAAGCTGGACCAGGGTCGAGGCATGGGCCTGCGGATAGGGCGCGGCGGCATCGACGAATTCGGACAGCAGGATCGGCGAGCGTGGCTCCGCCGCCGGAAGGGCCGAGCCGATCACCGCCATCGGCACCAGCAAGGCTGTTCTCGCGATCCGCATATTCCGTCCTTCGCCGCCCATAGGGAGCCGCGCCGATAGACGCTATCGCCGGATCTCGCCAGCAATCGTGGCGACCAGTGCGGCGGCGGGCATCGCACGGGCAAGCGGCGCCCCCTGCCCCGCCCATTGCGCGCCATAGCCATATTCGTCCCGCCCCCGCGCCGCCGCGTTCAGCGCCTTTCCGGCATCATAGGCGATAGGATAATCCGGGACAGGCGCGGTGAGCGCCTCGGCCAGCGTCGTGAAGCGATTGGGCAGACACCGTGCCGGACGCCCCGAAATGGCGCGGGTCATCACCGTATGGCCCGCGCCTTCGCCCATCAGCGTCGCGCGATACGCCGCATCCGCCGCGCTTTCGGGACAGGCGATGAAGGCGGTGCCGAGCTGCGCCGCGACCGCGCCCAGCGCCAGCGCGGCGGACACCCCAGCCCCGTCCATGATTCCACCCGCAGCGATCACCGGCAGGGTCGTTTGCGTCACCAGCAGCCGGGTGAGCGCCAGCGTGCCCAGTCGGTCGTCGGGGGCGTCGGCATCGAAGACGCCGCGATGGCCGCCCGCCTCGTACCCTTGCGCGACTAGGGCATCCATGCCCGCCCGCTCGGCGGCCTGCGCTTCGGCCAGCGAGGTGACGCTAGCGAGCAGACGGCATCCCGCCTGTTTCAGCACCGTCACCTGGGCGGGGACGGGCAGGCCGAAGTGAAAGCTGACCCAGGCGGGTCGCGCCTCGACCAGCAAGGCCAGCATCGCATCGTCTTCGCGGAAGCTCGGATAGACGGGCCGCAAAGCCTCGGGCGGTTCGGCCCCGTAGGCGGCAAAGCTGGGACGCAAGGCCTCACACCATGCGGCCTCGCGGGCGCGGTCGATCCGCGGCGGGGCATGGACGAAGAGATTGACGTTGAACGCCCGGTCGGTCCGCGTCCGCAGCTCGGCCAGCATCTCCCCGGCCAAGCCAGGCGTGCTCGCCCCCAGTGCGATGCCGCCCAGTCCGCCCGCCGCATTGACCGCCGCCGCCATGGCGGGGGTCGACACCCCCGCCATCGGCGCTTGCAGGATCGGAACCGCTGCGACCAGGGCGTCCGGCACCGTCAGCGCGGCGCCTTGGCCCCTTCGATGGCGGCCTGCGGATCGACGGAGGGCGCGCCCTTGGCAGGCGTGCCGGTGTTGGCGATCGATCCGGTGTCGGCGCGCGGGTCCGCCTCGACCTTGTTGACCGCCGCGTCAGCCGCATTGGCGGGGGCCTCGCCCGCCGCCGGTTCCGCCTTGGCCGCCGGAGCGGCCGGCAGCGGCAGGTTCGATCCCTGCTGGTTAAGGTACAGGATCACGTTCGCGCGGTCCTGAGGATTGGAGAGACCGGCAAAGGTCATCTTCGTGCCGGGCGCGAACTTGCGTGGGGACGTCAGCCACGCGTTCATCTTGTCCCAGTCCCACTGACCGCCGACCGCCTTCAGTGCGTCGGAGAAGGCAAAGCCCGCTTTGCCTTGCGCGATACCCTCGCCCAGCGTGGCATAGAGATTAGGGCCGATACCGTTCGCGCCACCCTGGTTGATGGTGTGGCATGCGGCGCATTTCTTGAAGACTTCGGCGCCCTTGGCCGCGTCGGCGGTGGGCAGAAGCGAGGCGATCGGCACCTCGGCGGCTCCGCCGCCCGCACCCTCGGCCTCCACGCCTTCGATCGCATAGCCCATCTTTTCGGGGCGTTCCTCGTGGAAGATCATGCCTCCGACGATCGAAAGGCCCAATGCCGCGCCTGCCGCGCCCAGCACCCATCCCGCGATCGTATTGGTCTTTAGGTCCATCGCTCTTCGCTGCCCCGCCAATATCTCTCCTGAACGGCGACCTTAGGTGCGGCTTTCGCGAACGGCAAGTTCTGCTTCCCTTGATCGCACCGCCCCCGCGCTTTAGGCCGCACGCCCATGGAGAATTACGCCGCCCCCGCCCGCCCGATCGTCGAGGCGATGACCGCCGCCGCTCTCGCCGAGCCCGCACGCGCGGTCGCGTTCCAGGGGGCGCCCGGCGCCAACAGCCATGTCGCGGCGATGGAGGTATTCCCCGACGGCCTGCCGCTGCCCTGTTTCGATTTCGCCGACGCGCTGGACGCAGTGAAGACGGGCAAGGTCGACCAGGCGATCATCCCGATCGAAAACTCGCTGCACGGCCGGGTCGCCGACATCCATTTCCTGCTGCCCGAATCCGGGCTGGCGATCGTGGGCGAGCATTTCCTGTCGATCCGCCACGCCCTGATGGCGACGGGCACCCGCGACGAACTGGCCGAGGCGATGAGCCATCCCCAAGCGCTGGGCCAGTGCCGCCACTGGCTGCGCGCGCATGGCATCCGTCCGATCGCCTATGCCGATACGGCGGGGGCAGCGGCACGGGTGGCGGAGATGGCCGATCCGCGCATCGCCGCGCTCGCCCCGCCCCGCGCCGCCGAACTCTACGGCCTGAACCTGCTGGCCGAGGATATCTCGGACGCCGACAGCAACATGACCCGCTTCGTCGTGCTGGCACGCGGCAACCAACCGCCCGTCGGCGAGGGGCCGTGGATGACCAGCCTGATCTTCGAGGTGAAGAACATCCCCGCCGCCTTGTACAAGGCGATGGGGGGGTTCGCGACCAACGGCGTCAACATGACCAAGCTGGAAAGCTATCAGCGCGGCGGCAGCTTCGCCGCGACGGAGTTTTATTGCGACGTGGTCGGGCGGCCCGGCGAACCGGCGTTCGACCGCGCGATCGAGGAACTGGGATTCCACAGCAAATGGGTGCGGATGCTGGGGACATATCTGCAGGCGCGGGAGAGGGGATAAACTGAAATTTCCTCCCCTGGAAGGGGAGGTGGCGCGCATAGCGCGACGGAGGGGTGTCGCCCTCTCGATAGCGGGACACCCCTCCACCAGCTTCGCTGGTCCCCCTCCCCTTACAGGGGAGGAATTACGAAGCCGCCCACGCCTCCAGCAGCGTATGCGCGATCGCATAGGATGGCGGCACCCCGAACCGCGATCCATCTCCGGCCAGCGCCGCGCGCACCTCGTCGCGCGAAACCCAGATCGCGTCCTCCAGCTCGGTCGTGTCGATGGTCAGCCGGTCATCCACCGCCTCCGCGACGCACGCGATCATCAGTGACGACGGGAACGGCCAGGGCTGGCTGGCGATGTAGCGGACATTCCTCACCCGCACCCCCGCTTCCTCGAACAGCTCGCGGGCGACCGCCTCCTCGATCGACTCCCCCGGTTCCAGGAAGCCCGCCAGCGCCGAATAGCGCCCCGGCGGGAAAGCAGGCTGACGACCGAGCAGCGCGCGGCCATCATGCTCGGCGATCATGATGACCACCGGATCGACACGCGGAAAATGCTCGGTGCCGCAGGAGGGGCAGTGCCGCCCCCAGCCTGCGCGAAACGGCTCGGTTGCCGCTCCGCACTTCGCACAAAAGCCGTGCCGCGCATGCCAGTCGAGCACCGAACGCGCCGCCGCATAGGTCGCCGCCTCGCCCGCTTCCAGTGCGTGGAGCGCGGCGATCATCTCGAACGAGCGCCCGACCGCCGGTTCGCCGGTCAGCCGCGCGAAATGCGGCACCCCGTCCTCGATGCCGAGCAGCACATGATCCTCGGGGGCCGCATCCGCATCGATGGCGGTCCAGCCCAATCGTCCGTTCTCCATAATCGGCTGATAGTCGTTCAGCATCAGCAGCCGCGCCGCCGGATCGGCCAGCGCCGCCGCGAACCCCGCCGGATCGTGGCGCAGCGGATCGGCCCGATCCAGCCGCCCGCCGGTGAAACCCAGTGCCGTCACTTCGCCACCCGCCCCAGATCCTTGTAGAGCGCCGTCGCCAGATCGCGGCGCAGCGGATAGCGGTCGGCCGGGAAGTAATTGACCATCACCACACCGCGCACATGCCGGGTCGGGTCGACATAGGCGATGGTCCCGGCCGCGCCGCCCCAGCCATAGGTGCCCTTGCCCGGTCCGCCCGGCGTGTCGGCCAGCGTCACCGATCCGCCCGCGCCAAAGCCCGTCGGCACCTCGCCCGAACCGGCCCCGCTCGCACCCGTCACCGAACCATAGGTGACACCGGCGGGCAGCAGGTTGGACATGGCGAGGCGCACCGTCTCAGGCTTCATCACGCGCACGCCGTCAACCTGCCCCTCATTCTGGAGCATCTGGAGGAAGCGATCATAATCGCGCGCCGACATGACCAGCCCCGCGCCGCCGTAAGGAAAGCTGGGCGGCTGGCGAAACACCGAGCTGGCCGCCGGATCGACCGGAACCATCGTGTCGCCCAGGAAGGTATAGTTGCTGGCCAGCCGGTTCGTCGCCGAGGCGGGCACCTGCCAATAGCTGGAATTCATCTTCAGCGGCGCGAACAGCCGGGTCTGGACGAACCGCTCGAACGGCATGCCCGACACCTTCTCGACCACCGCCGCCAGCACGTCGAGGCCCATCGAATAGCTCCACCGGGTCCCCGGCTCGGCGATCAGCGGCGCGGTCGCCGCGCGTTCGGCGAATTGCTGGAGGTTCGCGGGACGGGTCGGGCGGACCTTGGCCTCGACCTGCGCATTCGCGGCGAAGGGCACCAAGCCCAGCCGCTCATATTCCGTGAGCAGCGGCCCCTTGGCGGTAAAGCTGTAACCCAGCCCCGCCGTGTGGGTCATCAGCTCGCGGATCGTGATGGGCTTGGTCGCCGGGCGGCTGTCGAGCGAGGCCTGCGGGTTGGTCAGCACCCGCATCTGCTTATAGGCCGGGTAGATGTCGGACAGCGGCTGGTCGAGCGTCAGCTTGCCCTCCTCGATCAGGATCATCGCGGCCATGGCCGTGATCGGCTTGGTCATCGAATAGACGCGCCACAGGCTGTCGGGCGTGGCGACGGGGGCGTTCGGCTCGATCCCGATCCGTCCGGCCGCGACGAACTGGGGCGGCTGACCCTGCAGCCCGATCGCGGCGACGATGCCGGGCATCTTGCCCGCCTTCACATAGCCGTCGAACAGCGCCTGTGTCGCGGGCAGTGCCGCGTTACGCTGCGCCTCGGCCCTGGTCTGCGCCACCTGCGCAAAGGCGGGTGTGCTCAGCAGGGCGAGCACCGCCCCGCCCGTCATCATCACGCGACGCATCATGAATTCTCGTTCCTTCTCAAACGCTCGGCTGCCCGCGCGAACAGCGTGGGAAGCCCGGCGGTTCCCAATTCGGCGACCGGCCACCATTCGCCCGCCGCCGGATCACTTGGCTCGCCCTCGCTCCTCGCAAGCGCGAGTTCCAGCTCAAAATGGGTGAAGCCATGCACGACCGTCTCGTTCAGCATGACCCAAGGCCCCTTCCCCGGTGCCTCGGCCAGCCCCGGCCGCTCATCGGCCCAGGGCCCGGTCGGCAGGGCGCGCATGCCACCCAGCATTCCCTTGTCCGGGCGGCGGACCAGCCAGACGCGCTCCTTATGCTCGATCCAGAAGACGGTGCCGTGACGATAGGGCCGCGCTTTCTTGGGCGCCTTGGCGGGCAGCGTCTCGGCGATACCCTCGGCCCGCGCGCGGCAATCCACCGCGAGCGGGCAGAGCAGGCATTGCGGCTTCTTCACCGTGCAGATCGAGGAGCCCAGGTCCATCATCGCCTGCGCAAAATCGCCCACGCGCGCGTCGGGCGTGATCCGGTCGGTCGCCTCGCGAATGGCGGGTCGTGCGGCGGGCAGCGGCGTTTGAATCGCAAACAGCCGGGCGACCACCCGCTCGACATTGGCGTCGACGACCACCGCCCGCTCGCCGAAAGCGATGGCCGCGACCGCCGCCGCCGTATAGGCCCCCAGCCCCGGCAGGTCGCGTAAAGCCGCTTCGGTCGCGGGGAAGCGACCGCCATGCTCGGCGACGACCGCCCGCGCGGCCTTCACCAGATTGCGGGCGCGGGCATAATAGCCCAGCCCTGCCCAGGCGGCCATGATGTCCTCGTCCGGCGCGGCGGCCAGGCTCGCCACATCGGGCCAGCGTGCGGTCCAGGCGGTGAAGCGGGGCGTGACCGCCGCCACCGTCGTTTGTTGCAGCATCACCTCTGACAGCCAGACGCGGTAGGGGTCGGGCACCTCCCCTGGCTTGGCTCGCCAGGGAAGCTCGCGGGCGTGCCGGTCATACCAGGCGAGCAGCCGGGCGGCGGGCGTATCGGGCGATGATGAATGCTTGGCGTCCACCCGCCCGCTATGGCATGGGGACGGATATGAGCAAGCGCGTCCGCGCCCCCCAGGAGCCGCCCCCCCGTTC
>NZ_LDTE01000101.1 GCF_001476905.1 Sphingomonas sanguinis
CCCTGACGGAGGGGTGTTCCCCCATCGAGAGCGGGACACCCCTCCACCATGCTCCGCATGGTCCCCCTCCCCTTGCAGGGGAGGAAAGATGGAATGGCGACCAATGGGGCGTTCGCGCCCAAGGGTTCCGCTACCTTACACAGATGCTGGTAATTTTGTTGCGACCATGCTATATGGTTCCGCGACGGGCCTAGCTGTTTTTGCGACCGCCCGCCTTGATGTGTTCGACCCTTCCTTCCCGAGGCCGATGAGAACAGTGGACCCCATTCCGCTCGTCCGGCGCTCGCGCGAAGGCCTTTGACCCGGAAAGGCCCCCAATGGCTGCCAAGGCGCTCCACTTCGACGTCGGTGACTATGTCGTGTACCCCAAGCATGGCGTGGGCCGCGTTATCGAGCTGCAAAAGCAGGAAATCGCAGGGATGCAGCTCGAACTCTATGTGCTGCGGTTTGAAAAGGAGCGCATGACGCTCCGCGTTCCCACCAACAAGGCCGAGTCGGTCGGCATGCGCAAGCTGTCCTCGGACAAGACCATGCGCGAGGCGATGGAAACGCTGAAGGGCAAGCCCAAGGTCAAGCGCACCATGTGGTCGCGCCGCGCCCAGGAATATGAAGCCAAGATCAACTCGGGCGACCTGGTGTCGATCGCCGAGGTGGTCCGCGACCTGTTCCGCGCCGACGACCAGCCCGAGCAGAGCTATTCCGAGCGGCAGATCTTCGAGGCCGCGACCAGCCGCCTCGCCCGTGAACTCGCCGCGATGGAAGAGGTGGACGAGCCGCGCGCTCAGGAAAAGATCCTGGAAATCCTGCGCGCTGCCGCCGCCATCTATAACAAGGAAAAGCCCGCCGCCTGATCCGCGGTCGGTTCTCTCCGAGACGAACAAGGGGCGGCTCCTATGGGGCCGCCCCTTTTCATTTGCGGGCAGATGACCTCGTGGTGTATTTATTGCACAATACACAGGAGAGTGTCCATGATCCGATCCTACCGCCTGCCCCTGATCGCCCCCATGATCGCCGTCGCCGCCCTGGCCATCCCGACCGCCGCCTGTTCGTTCAGTCGGTCCTCGGACGAGGGCGATGCCGTGCCCGCGCAAGGATCGGGCAATGTCCGCACCTTCGCCGCGCGCGATTTCACTGGCGTAGACCTGCGCGGCAGCGATCCGGTCGAGGTTCGGGTCGGCGGCGGCTATTCGGTCCGGGCGGAGGGACCATCGGACACGCTCGACCAGTTGCAGATCGCGCGCGACGGCGCGACCCTGCGCATCGGCCGCAAGAAGGGCACGCATTGGGGCTGGAGCAAGGGCAAGGGGGTTCGCATCCTCGTCACGCTGCCGCGCCTGGCCGATGCGGGTGTCTCGGGTTCGGGCCGGATGACGATCGACCGGGTGGAAGGGCCGCGCTTCCATGGCGGCATCGCGGGGTCGGGCGATATGGTCATCGGCGCGATGCGCGTCGGCCAGGCCGATATGGGGATCGCCGGATCGGGATCGATCACCGCCACCGGCACGGCCGGGTCGCTGAAGGTGAGCGTCGCGGGATCGGGCGACTTCCGTGGGCCTGGACTGCGCACGCGCCAGGCCAATGTCTCGATCGCCGGCTCGGGCAATGTCGCCGCACGGGTGGAGGGCGCGGCCTCGGTCAGCCTGATGGGATCGGGCAGTGCCGATCTGGGCCCGCAATCGACCTGCACGGTCAGCAAGATGGGATCGGGTTCGGCGCGCTGCGGTCGCTGATCCGGGTTGCGGGGCGGGTGTGAGCGGACGAGGATAGCGCCATGCTCCGTCCCGCCCTGCCGATCGTCCTCGCTACAATGCTTCCCCTCACCTCGGCACAGGCCGCCGAGCGCCGGGTCGACCTGAGCAGTTTCCAGAAGTTGCGAGTGGAAGGCCCGTTCCTGGTGACGCTCACCACAGGACCGTCGCCGCGAGGGCTTCTGTCGGGCGAGACGGAGGCGTTGCGCGGGGTCGAGACGCGGCTGTCGGACGGCACGCTGGTCCTCCGGCGGATCGCTGGCGACGGCGCATCGTCACGGGGCGGCGGCCCGGTCACCCTGACCCTCACCGCCCCGCCGCTGTCCGCGATCACCGTCATCGGCGGTGCCCAGGTGACGGCGGAGGGGATGCGGGGCGCGGCGCTGACCCTGTCGATCACCGGCGCGGGCGAGATTCGTGTCGACCGGGCCGATGGCGATCAGCTGAACGCGACGCTGCTCGGCCCCGCCAAGCTGACCATCGGCGGCGGGCGCGTGGCCAAGGCGCGGCTGCTCGCCAATGGCCCGGTCGCGCTGGCCGCCGATGGGCTGGAGGCGGGCGACCTGTTCGTCACGCTGGAGGGGCCGGGCGAGATCGGCGCGCGGGCGCGCTACACCGCGACGGTCACCAATGCCGGGCTCGGCCGCGTCACCGTAGAGGGCACGGCCAAATGCCGGATCATGGGTGGCGGTCCGGTGCGCTGCGGGGCGCCCTAACCACCCGCGCCAGAAAGGCATCGATCGCGGCGAACGCATTGGCGCGGATCGGATCGGCCTCGCGCAATATCTCGTGTGCACAGTCCTTGCCGAAGGCGACCAGCTCCCCCTTGGGCAGCCGCGCCGCCACCTGCCCCGCCGCGCGCGCGTCGACCAGCCGGTCCGCCAGCGCCACCAGCATCAGTACCGGCACCTCGATCCGCGCCAGCCCCGGATCGCCGCGCAAGGCCGCCGTCGCGCGAAACGCCTCCGCCACCCAGTGCCAGCTGGGTGAGCCCAGGCACAGGTCCGGCCATTGCCGCCGAAACTCCTGCTGGTCCGCGAAGCGCGCCAGATCATGGGTCAGTCGTTTCTGCCGCGCCGCAGCCGCCGCCTCGGTCTCCAGGCGACGCCAGGCGGGACGCAGCGGATCGCCGCGCCCGACCTGCCAGCGCGCGAACCGCGCCCCCGCCCACTGCCCGACCGGCGAACGCAGGGCGATCATCGGCGCGGTCAGCACCACTGCATCGGGCGCAATCCGCTGCGCCGCCAGCGCGGACAGGGTGATAAAGCCGCCCATCGAATGGCCGAGCACGACATGCGGCCCTTCGCCTTCCGCGGCCCAATCGGCATGGAAAGCGGCGAGATCGTCGGTCAGCCGATCGAACCGGTCGATATGGCCGGTCCCGTCCTGGGTCAGCCGCCCCGACCCGCCCTGCCCGCGCCAGTCAAAGGCGGTGACGTCCCAGCCGCGCGCACGAAAATCGTCGATCGCCTCGCGATATTTCTCGATCATGTCGGCACGACCGGTCTGGAACAACAAGCGCCCGCGCCGAACCGTCCCCGGCTCGCGCGGTCGATCATACCGGCGATGCGTCCAGCCGTCGGGTGCGATCCAGCGCGACAGGAACGGCGCCAACGCCTCGCCAAGCCCCTCCAGAGACCGTGTCGCCATGCCGTATCCACCTCCAGTCGCCGGAAATAATAGCGTCGCCCGAACAGAAGAGCGAACCAAGCCCATCCTCACGCGTTCATCTGAGAGCAATATTTTGTTACAGTCATAGGGGGATCGCCCATGCGCGGTGGTGGCTCGGCGAAAAAATGGGGCGCGAGGATATTGGGCTGGGTGCTCGCCCTGCTCGGTGGATTCTTCGCCGTCGCGGGCGGCTATCTCGCATTGCTCGGCGGATCACCTTATTATGTCCTGACCGGGCTGGCGATGATCCTGTCGGGTGCACTGATCGGGCGTGGCGATGTGCGAGGGCGCTGGCTCTATGTCGCGATCTGGCTGGCGACGCTCATCTGGGCGATATGGGAAGTGGGGTTCGACCTGCTTCAGCTGGTGCCGCGTGTCGTCGCGCCGACCGT
This sequence comes from Sphingomonas sanguinis, assembly GCF_001476905.1. Lineage (GTDB taxonomy): Bacteria > Pseudomonadota > Alphaproteobacteria > Sphingomonadales > Sphingomonadaceae > Sphingomonas > Sphingomonas sanguinis_B. The sequence continues at coordinate 3,812 of NZ_LDTE01000101.1, forward strand.
GCTGCTGATCCCGGTCATCCTGCCCTGGCTGATCGCCGCGATGCGCACACCCAAGGCGCGAACCCGCGCCATGCCTGCCGCCCTGGGGATCATCGCGCTGATGCTGGCGGTGCCGGTGCTGAAGAGCCGTCCCGCCGAAGCGCAGGACCCGGTGCTCCCCGCCACGCTGCCGGTCGCGGCCCAGGCACCGGTCGGCGACTGGACCGATTATGGCGGCACCCTGTCGGGCCAGCGCTATTCCGCGCTGTCGCAGATCACGCCCGCCAATGTCGGCAAGCTGGAACTCGCATGGACCCAGCGGACCGGCGACCTGCCCGACCGCGCGGAGTCCGTCGAGCATAAGCGCGAATATCATTCCGAGGCGACGCCGATCCATATCGGCGACACGCTCTATACCTGCACGCCGCATTCGATCGTCCAGGCGATCGACGCAACGACCGGGCGGACCAAGTGGAGCTGGAAGGATCAGGTCAGCCGCCAGGGCAACTCCTATCTCGTCTGTCGCGGCGTCGCCTTCTATCAGGCCCCCGAAGGCACGCCCTGCCCGCGCCGCATCTTCGCCCCCACCTTCGACGCGCGGATGATGGCGCTGGACGCCGATACCGGCAAGCCCTGCCCCGGCTTCGGCACCAACGGCGCAATCGACCTGCGCCAGAATATGGGCGTATCGGGCCCCGCCGACCAGATCAGCACCTCACCCCCGGTGGTCGCGAACGGCCGGTTGATCGTTGGCGAGCGGATCGTCGACAACGTCAACCGCAACATCTCCAGCGGCGTGGTGCGCGCCTATGACCCGATCACGGGCGCGGGCATCTGGGCCTGGGACGTCGGGCGCTCTCAGGACGCGATCCCGCCGCTGCCGGCGGGTGAGACCTATACGCGCGGCACGCCCAATGTCTGGGGCGCGATGACCGCCGATCCGGCCAATGGCCTGGTCTATCTGGGCACCGGTAACGCCTCGCCCGATTACTGGATCGGCTGGCGGCGGCCGTTCGACGACCGGTTCGGCACCGCGATCGTCGCGCTGGAGATCGCCACCGGCAAGCTGCGCTGGGTCCGCCAGCTGGTCCACCGCGACATGTGGGACATGGACATCCCCATCGGCCCATCGCTGTTCGACTATCGGGCGCCGAACGGCCAGACGATCCCGGCGCTGATCCAGACGACGAAGATGGGCCAGGTCTATTTCCTCAACCGCCTGACCGGTGCGCCGATCACGCCCATCGTCGAGCGCCCCGCGCGACAGGATGGCGCGACGCCGGGGGTAAAGGTGTCGCCGACCCAGCCCTGGTCGGTCGGCCTGCCCTCCTTCACGCCCCCCGCCCCGACCGAAGTCTCGACCTGGGGCGCGACGCCGATCGACCAGCTCTTCTGCCGGATCGATATCCGCCGCGCGCAGGGGACGGGCATCTACCAGCCGACCGGCTTGAGGCCGATCATCGGTCATCCGGCGTTCGACGGCGTGACCGACTGGGGCGGCGCGGCGCTCGATCCGGTGCGGCAGATCTTCACCGTCAACACGATGGAGATGCCGTTCAAGATCTGGCTGATGCGCCGCGACGATCCGCGTGTGAAAAAGTACATGGAAAAGAAGAAGGGCGGCGAGAATGCACGCGAGCCCAATCTCCAGACCCAGTATAACACCCCCTATGTCGCGGTGGTCGCCGCCTGGATCGGGATGTTCGGCGCACCGTGCAACGCGCCGCCCTGGGGCCATCTGACGGCGGTCGATCTCAACACGCGGCAGGTTGTGTGGAAAAAGGTGCTGGGCACCGCACAGGATACCGGCCTGTTCGGCAGCCATCTGGGTGTGCCGATCAAGACAGGCGTGCCCAATCTGGGCGGCTCGATCATCACCGCCTCCGGGGTGGTGTTCATCGGGGCGACGACCGACCAGTATCTGCGCGCCTATGACCTGAAGAGCGGCAAGGTGCTGTGGCGCGCCCGACTGCCTGCGGGGGCGCAGGCGACGCCGATGACCTATCGCGGGCGGGATGGGCGGCAATATGTCGTCATCACCGCTGGCGGGCATGGCGCGCTGGGCACGCGCTATGGGGATTATACCATGGCGTTTGCCTTGCCGAAGGGGGTGTGAGGGTTTCCGTTGGCCTTCGACTTCGATCAGGTTGAACGGCGGTTGGAGCGCGAACAATCGTCCCAGACACGCCCCTCCCGCAGGCGGGAGGGGATGGGAGAGGGAAAGGAGTCTCACCGAGACCATCGCCGCGGCCGAGCCCACGA
>NZ_LDTE01000102.1:0-2500 GCF_001476905.1 Sphingomonas sanguinis
GTTGCGGGGGCAGGATTTGAACCTGCGGCCTTCAGGTTATGAGCCTGACGAGCTACCGGGCTGCTCCACCCCGCGATAAGGGGGAAATTGTGAATGGGTTTAGTATTCGCGGGCTGTAATGCCTGGCGACGCCCTACTCTTCCACTGCTTGAGCAGTAGTACCATTGGCGCAGTCGGGTTTCACGGCCGAGTTCGGGATGGGATCGGGTGGGACACCGACGCTATGGCCACCAGGCAATAGAGTCCGCGAATACTGACCCTCGACGTTTGGTCGAGGGTGATGGGGTTAAAATCGATGCTGTGCACTGGCTGGATTTTCTGACCAGACCCTCAGTCTATCAGCCCAGGGCTGATGGTGGGGGTGTGGAGCTCTCAAGCGCGAATAGGACAATTAGTATCGGTTAGCTCCATGCGTTACCGCACTTCCACATCCGATCTATCAAGGTCGTGGTCTTCGACCGTCCTGAGAAATCTTATCTTGAGGGAGGCTTCCCGCTTAGATGCTTTCAGCGGTTATCCCGTCCGTACATAGCTACCCTGCTGCGCCGTTGGCACGACGACAGGTACACCAGAGGTACGTTCAACCCGGTCCTCTCGTACTAGGGTCAACTCCTCTCAAATTTCGACGCCCACGGCAGATAGGGACCAAACTGTCTCGCGACGTTCTGAACCCAGCTCACGTACCACTTTAATTGGCGAACAGCCAAACCCTTGGGACCTGCTCCAGCCCCAGGATGTGATGAGCCGACATCGAGGTGCCAAACAACCCCGTCGATATGAGCTCTTGGGGGTTATCAGCCTGTTATCCCCGGCGTACCTTTTATCCGTTGAGCGATGGCCCTTCCACGAGGGACCACCGGATCACTATGACCGACTTTCGTCTCTGCTCGACTTGTCAGTCTCGCAGTCAGGCTGGCTTATGCCATTGCACTCTAACAGCCGGTTTCCAACCGGCCTGAGCCAACCTTCGCGCGCCTCCGTTACTCTTTAGGAGGCGACCGCCCCAGTCAAACTACCCGCCACAGAGGGTCCCTGTACCGGTTTCACGGTACGAGGTTAGACATTAGATAACAACAGGGTGGTATTTCACCTATGGCTCCACACCGGCTGGCGCCAATGCTTCAAAGCCTCCCACCTATGCTACACAGTTCTTATCCAATGCCACTCTGAAGCTGCAGTAAAGGTGCACGGGGTCTTTCCGTCTAACCGCGGGTACTCCGCATCTTCACGGAGAATTCAATTTCGCTGAGCATGTCCTGGAGACAGTGGGGAAGTCGTTACGCCATTCGTGCAGGTCGGAACTTACCCGACAAGGAATTTCGCTACCTTAGGACCGTTATAGTTACGGCCGCCGTTTACCTGGGCTTCATTTCAGAGCTTGCACTCCTCCACTTAACCTTCAGGCACCGGGCAGGCGTCAGGCCCTATACGTCGTCTTGAAGCCGACTTAGCAGAGCCCTGTGTTTTTGCTAAACAGTCGCTACCCCCTGGCCTGTGCCCCCCATGAGAGCTTGCGCTTACATGGGGCCTCCTTCTTCCGAAGGTACGGAGGCAATTTGCCGAGTTCCTTCAGGACACTTCTCTCAAGCGCCTTGGTATACTCTACCTGACCACCTGTGTCGGTTTCGGGTACGGTCTATACGGTGGGGCTATTTCCCGGGACAGTTTCGAAGCACGTCCAATCCGATAAGGACGTACAACACACACCATCCGTCACACACCACCAGGCCCACGAATATTAACGTGGTTCCCATCGACTACCCCCTTCGGGCTCGTCTTAGGGGCCGGCTCACCCTGCGCGGATTAGCCTTGCGCAGGAACCCTTGGTCTTTCGGCGAGAGGGCATCTCACCCTCTTTATCGCTACTCATGTCTGCATTCGCACTTCCGATACCTCCACGACCCATTACCAGATCGCTTCGCAGGCTTACGGAACGCTCCGCTACCGCGTACACAAAGTGTACACCCTAAGCTTCGGTGCGTGTCTTGAGCCCCGTTACATCTTCGCCGCAGAAACCCTTGTTTAGACCAGTGAGCTGTTACGCTTTCTTTAAAGGATGGCTGCTTCTAAGCCAACCTCCTGGTTGTTTTGGGATTTCCACATGCTTTCCCACTTAGACACGACTTGGGGACCTTAGCTGTAGGTCAGGGCTGTTTCCCTTTTGACGACGGACCTTAGCACCCGCCGTCTGTCTCCCGAGTATCACTCATAGGTATTCGGAGTTTGGTTAGTATTGGTAGATCTCGCGACCCCCGCAACCATCCAGTGCTCTACCCCCTATGGTGTCCGCTCGAGGCACTACCTCAATAGTTTTCGCGGAGAACCAGCTATTTCCCGGCTTGATTGGCCTTTCACCCCTAAGCACAACTCATCCGGTAACTTTTCAACGTTAATCGGTTCGGACCTCCAGTGCGTGTTACCGCACCTTCATCCTGGTCATGCATAGATCGCCGGGTTTCGGGTCTAATACTTCAAACTAAGTCGCCCTATTCAGACTCGC
>NZ_LDTE01000103.1 GCF_001476905.1 Sphingomonas sanguinis
ATTGAGTCTCAGCCCTAGTTGGATCGGACGAGGAAATAGGTTTCGGTCCATCGCGGCATAGATGGAGCTACGGCTTAGGCCGACCATCTTTTCCACAGCAGGACGGCGAAGAATTTGAGTGTTCATTTTGGCTCTCCAAAAACCTGATGAACACTCGAAATCTCATTTTTCAAACAGCGTCAATATGCTGATTTTTCTCGACAATTTTCGTGCTCTAAACAAAATTACTTATGATGACGAAAACAAAAATCGTCCCTTCAATCACCTGAAACATCAGCGTTTTTTGAAGGCGCTTTCGAAACATAGTCAGACCAATCCGCCATCAGAATTTTTCGCTTATCCAGCAGATCGGAGCGATGATAGGCCGCCTCCACCTTGTTTCGGATCGTATGGGCTAGGGCAAACTCCACCACCTGATGGGGGTGATTCGTCATCTCTCCGGCCCAGTCTCTAAAGCTGCTACGGAAGCCATGGGGTACGGCGTCGATACCCTGCTCCCTGACAAGCTTGGATAACGTCATATCCGATAAGACCTTCCCTCGCAGGCTGGGGAACACAAGGTCGCAATCATCCTGATTCAAAGCCTTGGCTCGCTCCAATATGGCAAGCGTCTGTTGGGGACATCGTAGCAGCTCAGTTCCCGATAGCGGTATGGTTGACCTCAGTCGCTCACCATGCGAATCGCCCTTCCGAAACACGCCGCCGGGGGCGAATGCGCTTATGCCGGTTCCCCGTCTTCTCGGTGCTTTTGTGGAATGCATTCGGAAACAGATTTGGGGGAAGTGCACCGCGAAGACGCTCATTAGCCCAATTGGCGTGATCGGCACGGTGGGATTTCCACCATGAGTTCCAAGCGGAGAATGCCTCCCACCGATCCCCATCGCAATGCCATCACGGGGACGGGTTCGGTCGGCTTGGAGAAGGTCCTAACACACTGACAACTGTCACACCCTAGCAATAGTAACGAACCATAAGTTAGTCTCTTCCCAACGACAGGAGGGACCATGATTCGCGCTTACCGCCGGGCGCTGCTGCTCGGCTCGACTCTCATTCTGACATTGCCGCTGACCGCTAACGCGCAGGAGGTTTCGACAGCCCAACCTGCTGCCGCGTCTGATGGCGCCGACATCGTCGTCACCGGCACGCGCGCCTCCAATCAAAAGGCGGTGCGGATCAAGCGAGCGTCCGACCAGATCATCGATACCGTATCGGCCAGCGAGATCGGGCAGTTGCCCGATTTCAACGCGGGCGACGCATTGAAGCGCGTGACCGGCGTCAACACGCTGCTCTATCAAGGCGAACCCCGCTTCGTGATCGTGCGTGGGTTCAACCAGACCTATAACGACCTGCTGATCGACGGCTTCAGCCTTGCCTCGACGGACATCAACCTGGGCCAGAGCGCGGCGGGTGGGCGGCAGATCTCGATGGAGGTGCTGCCCTCGAACCTCGCCTCGCATATCGACGTCATCAAATCCGCGCTGCCGTCCAACGACGCTAATTTCATCGGCGGCCTGACGAATTTCGTGACGGCCAGCGCCTTCGACTTCAAGCGCGCCACGCTGACCGCCTCGGTCAAGGGCGGCGCGGCGCTCGACAGCAAGGGCAATGGCGGTAACCATTTCGGTGGCCAGGCGGAAATCGCGGGGGCGACGCAGTTCGGGCCGGATCGCCAATTCGGACTCTATCTGTCGGCGACCTATTGGAAGCGGCAGATCAACGTGCCGCAGGTCGAAACCGGCGGCACGCGTAACTGGTACACTGCGGCGGGCACGCTGACGACGCCCTATGGCGGCACGGGCTATGCGGTGCCGTCGCAGCGGCTCTACTATAATTATCAGAACGAGCGTGAGCGGCTGGGCCTTCAAGGGCGGTTCGACTGGAAGCCGAACGATGCGGTCTCCGCCTTCGTCAGCACCTATTATTTCGATCAAAGCGAGCGCTCGTTCCGCAACGACCTGAACGCGGCGGTCCAGTCCTCCGCCGCCGTCGCCAACCAGACGGCGACGAGCGGGACGCTGTCCAACGTCACGCAGACCGCGCAGCTCGGTCGCTATCGCTGGCAGCGCGACGTCTACGGCGTCTATGCCCGCGCCGAGGGCGATCTCGGCAATGGCTGGCGCAGTGATGTCGGCGCGAGCTGGTCGCACAGCCGCGTCGATAACCCGCAGACGGTCGACGCCTTTGCGCAAGGTCGCTTGCAATATGCCTATGACACCAGCGGCAACGTGCCGCTCTTCACGGCGGTCAACCCGACCGCTGCGGGCAATCTCGCGCTCTACGCCGCGAATCTTCATCGCGACGAGCGCTACCGGCTGAACGAGGATCGTTACGACCTGCAGGCCAATCTCGGCTTCAATGCCAGGGCGGAGGATCGCGGATTCGGCGCGATCACCGGTGCGCGCTTCACCGTCATCCGGCAAGGGGTGAGCCTGGCCCGCACCAACTATACCAGCCTGCCCTATACACTGGCGAGCGCTGCCAGCGGCACGCTCTGCGGCTTCGTCTGTGATACGCCGATCCCCACGATCGACCCGGGCAAGGTCGACGCCCTGTTCGCCGCGGCGCGTACTGGCGCCACCGCAACCATCGACACCGCCGCGCAGGCCGGCGGTACTTATAGCACCCGAGAGGATGTCGCGGCGGGGTTCGTACAGGCGCAGTATCGCACGGACTCGCTGTTCGTCGCAGGCGGCGTTCGCGTCGAGCATACCCAGACGGGATCGAGCAGCACCCAGGCAACCAACGGCGTCTATGCGCCCGTCTCGGCGAGCAACAGCTACACCAATGTCCTGCCGTCGATCTCGGCCGTGCTCAACACCAGCGACGCCAGCAAGCTGCGCGTCGGTGCCAGCATGACGGTCAGCCGTCCGAGCTTCGGCGCCTCGTCGCTGCGGGGCGGCGTGCTCAACACGATCAGCAATCCACCGACGCTGACCACCGGCAACCCGAACCTGAAGCCGCGCCGCGCGACCAATCTCGACATCGGGCATGACTGGTATATCGACAACGGTCGCGGGATCATCAGCGTCGCCGCCTATTACAAGTGGATCAAGGACGACGTCTTCACCTTCGGCACCCTCGAGACGGTGCAGGGCGTGAGCGTGCCGGTATTGGTGACGCAGGCGCGCAACACCGATCGCACCGTGCGCGCTTACGGCGTCGAGTTCGGCGCATCCTACGACCTCAGCTTCCTGCCCGCGCCGCTCGACGGCTTCGCGGTCAGCGGCAACGCCTCGTTCGGGCGCGCCTATTTCCCGATCACCCTGACCGATCAGTCGGTGCGGGTCTTCAACAACCTGCCCAACCAGCCCGCGCGGATCTTCAACGCGGCACTGTCCTATGACAAGGGGGCGGCGCACGGCCGTCTTGCCTGGAACCATCTCAGCCGGTTGTGGGACGATCGCTTCCCCAATTTTACCCCGACCGGCTTCTACGCCAACCGGTTCCAGCAGCCGACGAACAATGTCGATCTCCAGCTGTCCTATGACGTCACGCCCGGGTTCACGGTCAGCTTCGACGCACTGAATCTGACGAAGCAGGGGATCGAGCAGCGCTACGGGCGGGATCAGGAATTGCTGCAATCGACCTGGAAGCTGCCGCGGCAGATCCTGGTGGGCGCGAAGGTGAAGCTATGACGACGCGGAGAATGATGTTGAAGGGGAGCGGACTGGCGCTGGCGGGCCTTGCCGCTGCACGAGGGGGGGCGGCCGACCGGCTGCCACCCGATGTCGGCCGCAAGTTCGCCGCCGATGGCCGGGTGCTGCCGTTCGCGGGCAATACGATCATCTGCCACCTGCCCCAGCAGGGCGCGGGATCGGAAGCGTTCGACGCGCTGCTCGACGTCTATCGCGCGCTGCCGGGCGAGCCATGGGCGCGCAAGGTGACCGCCTTGCCGCCGTCGAGCTATCACATGACGATCTTCGGGACCGCGAACGACAAGGCGCGGCGCTATTCGTTGTGGCCAGCGGGCCTGCCGCTCGACCTGCCGATGGCGGATTGCGATCGCATTCTGGGCGAGCGGTTGCGTGCATTCCGCCTCGGCGACGAGGCCGGGCCGTATCGGATGCGGGTCAATCTGGAGCCGCCGCCCGCCAGCGAGACGCCGCTGACGGTACGGCTACTGCCCGCCGACGACGCGATGGAGGCGCGGCTGCGCAGGCTGCGTGACCGGCTCGCCGAGGTGACCGGCATTCGCGAGCCCGATCACGATCGCTACCGCTTCCATATCACGCTTGCCTATCAGGTCGCCCCGCTGACCCCGCAAGAGGATGATGCCTGGCGTCGCTCGCTGGCTGCATGGAAAGTGATGATCGCACGCCGCGCGCCGATCATCATGCTGGGCAATCCGGAATATTGCCTGCTGAAGGACATGTTCGCCTTCAAGCGCCAGTTCTTCCTGTCATGATGCGCTGTGCCCTTCCGCTGCTGGCGCTGACACTGGCCGGGGTGACGACGGCGCGGGCCGATCCGCCCCAGCGTTATCTGAGCGGTGACGGCGTCGATCTGCGCCGGTTCTTGCCAGCGCCACCAACGCCCGGATCTCCCCTGGAAGCGCGCGACCGCGCCATGTTCCGCATCGGACGCCCCGACGTCGGCAGCGCGCGCTGGCGCATGGCGACCGCCGACGTCGACGAGGGAACCCAGGCGATCATGCGCGACTATGCGCTGGCCATGGGCCTGCCGCTGACGCCGGAGCGCTATCCGGCGCTGGCGCACCTTTTGACCGTCATGCGACCGGACGTCGCCGCGGCCGTGAACGCCGTCAAACCGATCTACGCACGGCGACGGCCGTTCCTGAGCGACGCCGGGCCGGTCTGCGAGGACAAGGACCAGCTGTCGCACAGCTTCGACTATCCGTCTGGCCACACCAGCTGGGGAACGTCCGTCGCGCTCGTCCTCGCCGAGCTTCGGCCCGATCGCGCCGATGCGATCCTCGAACGTGGCCGCGAATATGGTAATAGCCGCGTCATCTGCGGCGCACACAGTGTTAGCGCGGTCGAGGCGGGGCGGCAGGCTGCGGCCGCGATCGTTGCTGTGCTGCACGGATCGTCGCGGTTCCGTGCCGATCTGGAGGCGGCGCGGCGGGAACTCGGCCCCGCAGGATAGGAGATGATCCGATGGGAAAACGTCGCGCGCTACCCGCCAAGGGCGCGACGTCCGACCGTGCGCTGGCCTGGACCTACGGCGCCGCTCACGGAGGCAAGACGCTCCTCTGGGCCGCAAGCGACCTCTACTTCACCTTCTTCATGACCGAAATCTGCGGGGTCGCCCCCTTATACGCCGGACTGGCGATCGGTTGTTCGTTGCTGTTCGCAGGACTGGCGGACTTGGTCCTGGTGCGCTGGGTAAGCGATTTCCGTTCCGCCACCGGGTCTGCACGGCTACAGGTTTGGGGCGCACTTGCCAGCGCCGGCGCGCTGTTGCTGTTTGCCGCCATTGCGTTTCTGCCGCCGACGATCAGGCTCGGCGCCGGGATCGTCACGCTGTTCGGCTTCCGTGCCGCCTATGCGCTGCTCGACGTGCCGCAGAATGCGCTGCTCGCGCTGGCGCCATCGAATGACGAACAGCGACGACGGCTGACCGCCGTGCGCAACGCGGCGGGCGCCATCGCCCGAACGATACTCGCCATCGCCTTCGTGCCGGTCATGGCGGGCACGCGTCCTGACACGTCGTTTCTGCTGTTGGTCGTGGTGCTCGTAACGATGGCGCTCGGCGGGGCGGTCATGCTGGCGCGCATCACGCCCGAGCGTCCCCTGCAAATGGTTAGGACGGTCCCTGGCCCGGCCCGCGCACATGATATGCTCTACCTCACCGCGATGATGGCCGTCCTGACAATTGTGACGACGATCTTCGGTCAGGTCGAACCCTATCTGGCGATGTACGGCATGGGCGGCGGGCTTTCCGCGGGCGCGTTTTTGGGTACGGTCGCAGCCGGTACCGTACTCTCCCAAACGGTATGGCTCAGGGCGAGCGACCGTGCAGGACCAAGATCGTTGCTAGGATGGGCGCTGGCGATGATGGTCGTCGGAAGCGGCATGCTCGTACCGGCACCGCGCGGGGTGTTGGCGGTCGGCGCGGCGGCAGCCCTGTTGTACGGTATCGGGGCGGGCGGCGTGCTGTTCGTGCTGTGGTCGGGCATTGCCCAATTGGGCGCGCGGGGCGATGCGCTCGCGACCATCGGCCGCTTCACCGCGATCGCCAAGTCGGCGCAGGGTTGCGCGATCATTGCCGTTGGCGCGATGTTCGACGGAGGGTTCGCGCGAACCGATGGACACGCGCTGGCGATGATGATGGCCGCCGCAACGCTGGTTGGAGCGATCGTCGTCGCGGCGCTGACATGGGTCCGCCGTGGACAGCGCGACGCTATGCTAACATAGTCGTCGTTACTTAAGGTGATCGGAGGACATTGGTGCGTAAACCGGCGGGTGCGGCGAACCCACGCTTTGGACGGGCGATGTGGCAGCACAATGCATTCCGCGCCCTCAGTGCCAACGAGCGCGACCTGCTTGGCGCGATCCGCCGTGATGCCCCGCTGTCGCGTGCCGAACTGGCGCGTCGATCGGGCTTGGCGCTGCCGACCGTCAGTCGCCTCGTCGACCAGTTGCTGCGCGAAGGGCTGCTGATCGCCGATGACAGAGTGATGATGAGCCGGACCGGCCAGCCCAGTCTCCCGCTGTCGCTCGCGCCGCACGCCGCCTACGCCTTCGGCGTCGCGGTCCGCGCCGACATGATGACGGTCGATCTTGTGCATCTGTCGGGTCGCGTCGTCGCATCCCGGACCGCGCCCACCGCTGGCGCATCGCGCGAAGAGGTAGTCGCGGCCATCGCCGGATTGATCGATCAGCTTGTCGAGGATGCCGCCGTACCGCCCGACCGGCTCTGCGGCCTCGGCCTCGCATTGCCGGGCTTCTTCGTGCGCGATCCGCTGCGGATCAACGCGCCGCTCGGCATGGAGGACTGGGCCACCGCCGATCTCGGGCATGACCTGGGCCAGGCGCTCGGACTGGAGGTCGTCGTCGACAATGACGGAAATGCGGCGGCACTAGGCGAATATATCTATGGCCAAGGGGAAACGGCCTCGAGCCTCGCCTATCTCTATATCGATGCCGGATTGGGCGGTGGCATCGTTCAGGATGGGCAACTCCTGCGCGGCAGCCGCGGAAATGCCGGCGAGTTCACCGGCATGCTGCCGCCAGCCATGCGGGCTGATCGACCGACGCTGGCGTCATTGCGCGCGATGCTGGGGGAAGACGGGCACGTCTACGACAGCCTGGCCGACATGCTGGCGAACCTGCCCGATGCCGACGCGACGATCGAAAAATGGCTGGAGCGATCGGCCCCGACGGCCTCCGCCATCATCTCGGCGATTGGCGCCATCATCGACCCGGACGTGATCGTCATTGGCGGACGCCTCCCTTCTTTTCTGGCCGACCGGTTGGCGGCACGCCTATCCTACTACAGCGTGCCGGTCCGCGGGCGCGACCGCGAATTCCCGGAATTGCTGGTATCGAAAGTGGCGGGAGACGCCGCTGCACTCGGAGCAAGCGCCCTCTGCTTTAATAGGGTGCTACTTTAACGGAACCTCCGTGATGGATCATAACACCCAGAGGAAGCTCAACGCCGCTCTCTGGACCGGGAACAAGCGCGTTCTTTTCGAAATACCATCGTATTCTAGGGTCCAAACCCAATCAGCATCTTGAGTGGTGACAGTTTTCCTGATTCACTGGCGTGTGGATCAGGGGGAATGAGGCATGGCGCTATTCTGGTTGTCGGATGAAGCGTGGGCGGCGATCGAGCTGCATCTGCCGAAAAACCAGCCTGGAGCCCGGCGGGTAGATGATCGGCGGGTGATCTCGGCGCTCTCG
>NZ_LDTE01000104.1 GCF_001476905.1 Sphingomonas sanguinis
CCCCCTGTGTACCCGCCCCCATGTACCCGCCGCATTCAGTGGACGACGATCTCGTTGCCCGTTGGCATGAATTGTCTCGCCAGCGAGGGGATGGACGCATCGTTGCCGCACCTTTTCGATGACAGGATGCGGCCCCCGCGACGGACCAGAAGACCACTGCTGAAGGCCGGATCATGACGGCCGTCGGTGCCGAAGCCGGTACTGACCGTTCGATCGAACAGGATGTAGCTATATCCGTTGTTCGTTACCTGGATCTGGGTTTCGCCACCGCCGGAATAGCCTTGTTCCGCTAACGTCATCGACCGGGACACCAGTTCGATCTTTCCCGGCCTGCCATAGAGATAGACGGCCTGCTTGCCCGCTCCGCAGACCGAAACCTGTTTTGCGCCCAGGGTACAGGAAAAAATGCGCGTTTCCCCCGCCATGCACAGCGAGTGGCCTGCCGGTTTGGACGCAGGTCGGGCCGAAGCGGCGCCGGTGACCGGAAGAGTGCCGATAAGCATCGCCAGTATGCAGGTGCTGCCAATCGCAGTGACAACGCCTCTCATGCCGCTCGATATCCTGACTGTCATGGGTTGCTCCTTGATGGCCGCCGTGCACCGTCTTGCGCTGTCTGTCCTCGCACGGAAGGATATGTGCGAGAAACGGGATATGATGGCGACCTGCAAACCGAACCCGTTTTCGGGGTGGTCCGACCAGTCCGGCGCACGCGCATCGCGGACAATGTGACGCCGCCAGGCCGATCAAACGTTATGGACGACCGCGAGCTTGTTGCCGCTCGGGTCCCGCAGATACGCGGCATACCAGTTCGGACCATAATGGGCGCGCGGGCCCGGCGCGCCGTCATCGCGGCCGCCCAGTGTCAGGGCCGTCCGATAAAAGGCGTCGACCTTTTCCGGCGAATCGACCAGAAATCCGGTCATGGTGCCGTTCCCTGCCGTTGCAGGCTGGCCGTCGAAGGGGCGGCAGACCCACAGCACGAAACCTTCGCCGCGTCCGCCTTCCGAATAGCCGCGCCAGCCGGGAAAGTCGGCATGGCTGCTCCAACCGATGTCCTTCAGGACCGCGTCGTAGAAGGCGTACGCCTGTTCGATGTCGACCGCGCCGATCGTCGCATAGCAGCTCATGATCCCTCTCCTGTTTATGAGGCTTCAACATATCGCGAAAATAGGAACATAAAAAGAACAAAATTGTTTGGCGCGGGATCGCGGTCGATCCTGGTCGGTCGGGTCTGGCATCCCGCCGCCCGCGCCCCTAAGTCCCTAGCCATGCTGACTCCCGAACAGGCCCGCGACCGGGCCGCCGATATCGTTGTCCGTGCCCGTGCTGCCGGTGCCGACGCCGCCGATGCGGTCTTTGCCGCCGATGCCGCGCTGGAGGTATCGGTGCGGCTCGGCGCGCTAGAGGATGTCGGCCGGTCGGAAAGCGAGGAACTGGGCCTGCGCGTCTTTGTCGGGCGGCGTTCGGCCAGCGTCTCGACCTCGGACCTGTCGAGCGATGCGATGGCCCTCGCGGTCGAGCGCGCCGTCGCCATGGCGCGTGAGGCGCCCGAGGATCGCTGGGCGGGCCTGGCCCCCGAAGAGCGTCTCCTGCACGGTGCGCCGCCGATGCTCGACCTGGACGATGGCGGCGAGGTCGAGCCCGAAGCCTTGCGCGCCGCCGCTTTGGCGGCCGAGGAAGCAGCGCGTGCCGTGGCAGGCGTCACCAATTCCGAAGGCGGCGGTGCGTCCGCCTCGCGTGTCGTCTCGGCGCTGGCGACCAGTCATGGCTTTGCGGCGGGTTACGGCGCCACCGGATACGGCCTGTCGGTCAGCGTGGTGGCGGGCGAGGGCGCGAATATGCAGCGCGACTATGCCCATCACGGCGCACGCCTGCGCCGCCTGCTCGAAAGCCCCGAGGCGATTGGGACGCGGGCGGGCGAGCGGACCGTGGCGCGGCTAAATCCCGGCAAGCTGGCGAGCGGCGCGATGCCGGTCGTCTATGACCCGCGCGTGGGATCGTCGCTGATCGGCCATCTCGTCTCGGCGATCGCGGGGGCGGCGATCACGCGGCGGACCAGCTTCCTGCTCGACCGGATCGGTGAGCGGGTGATGGCGGAGGGCATCCGGGTCGAGGACGATCCCCATCGCCCGCATGGCCTGCGCTCGCGGCCCTTCGATGGCGAGGGGCTGGCGGTGTCGCCGACCGCCATCATCGAGGATGGCGTGCTGGAGACCTGGCTGCTCGACTCCGCGTCGGCGCGGCAGCTGGGTCTGGAGCCGACCGGCCATGCCGCGCGCGGGACGGCGGGGGCGCCGGGCGTGTCGACCAGCAACCTGTTCATGGCGGCGGGTCGCGTGCCGGTCGAAACGCTGATCGCCGATATCACTGATGGCGTCTATGTCACCGAGCTGATCGGCAGCGGGGTCAATCCCGTGACCGGCGACTATAGCCGGGGCGCGGCCGGGTTCCGCATCGTGAACGGACGGATCGCCGAGCCGGTTGCGGAGTTCACCGTGGCGGGTAACCTGAAGGACATGTTCCTCGCCATGACACCGGCCAACGACCTGGAATCCCGCTACGGTGTCAATGTGCCGACCCTGCGCATCGATGGAATGACGGTTGCCAGCAGCTGAGCTGATCCCGGCTGTCGTCGCGGCGGCGCGTGAGGCGGCGGCGATGGCGCTCGCCCGCTGGCGCACCGATTTCCGCCAATGGGAAAAGGTGCCCGGCAGCCCGGTGTGCGAGGTCGATCTGGATGTCGACCGGATGCTCTATGCCCGGCTGCACGCGTTGATTCCTGAGGCGGGCTGGCTGTCCGAGGAGACGGCGGACAAGCCCGACCGGCTGGCCGCGCGGCGTGTCTGGGTGGTCGATCCGATCGATGGCACGCGCGACTATATTCGCGGGCGCGAGGGCTGGGCGGTCTCCGTCGCCCTGGTCGAGGATGGGCGGCCGGTGATCGGCGTGCTGGCCGCGCCCGCACGCGGCGAGCTGTGGCTGGCGGAGGCGGGCGGCGGTGCGACCCGTAACGGCCGCACGCTGAGCGCGGGCTATTGCCACCAGATGCCCGGCGCGCGTGTGCCGGTCGACGCGCTGCCCAAGGCCGACCGCGATCTGGTGGCGGTGTTCAAGCCCAACTCGATCGCGCTGCGCATTGCGATGGTCGCCGCCGACGAGGCCGATCTGGTCGCCACGCTGCGCTGGGGCAATGAGTGGGACATCGCCGCCGCCGCGCTGATCGCGTCCGAGGCCGGGGCAGGGGTCGCCGACGCGCTGGGCCAGCCGCTGCTGTTCAACAAGCCCGATCCGCGCGCTTTCGGCGTGCTGGTGACCGCGCGCGGGCTTCAGGATTCGGCGCTCGAGCGGCTGACGCCCCGCGCCCGCGAAGTGATCGTGCCGGTTAACGGCTGAGCATCTGGTCGACCCATTGGGGCACCAGCTGCCCGGCGGGGCCCAGGCGGCTCTCATCGAACCAGCCGCTCCCCTCCGACCGATCGAGATTGAGTTCCAGCGTCGCCGCGCCGTAAGCGCTCGCCATCCGCACGAACCCGGCCGCCGGATAGACCGCGCCCGAGGTGCCGATCGACACGAACAGATCGGCCTGCGCCAAGGCTGCCTCGATCCGGTCCATGTGATAGGGGATCTCGCCGAAGAATACGATGTCGGGCCGCAGGCGCGGCGCGGCACAGGCGGGGCAGGGCGTACCCGGCGGCAGCGCGTCCGCCCATTCGAACCGCGCGCCACAGGCGGCGCACAAGGCCGACCGCAACGCACCGTGCATATGCAGCATCCGCACCGCCCCCGCCCGCTCGTGCAGGTCGTCGACATTCTGCGTGACGATCAGCAATTCCTCCGGCCATTCCCGATCCAGCCGCGCCAAAGCCTCATGCGCAGCATTGGGCAAGACACCAGACAGCGCCGTCCGCCGCAGGTCATAGAAGCGGTGAACCAGCTCGGGATCGGCGGCGAGCGCCTCGGGGGTGCATACATCCTCGACCCGATGCCCTTCCCACAGTCCGCCTGGGCCGCGAAACGTGGCGATACCGGATTCGGCGGAGATGCCCGCGCCGGTGAGGATGACGATGTTGCGGATGGCAGTCATGGCCTACCGATAGGGAAGCGGCGCAATGTCTGGAAGGGGTGGTTAGCTGCCGTTCGCCAGTCTCTCGGCATCTGCGGCATCGAGCATAGCCGTGATTTTAGGAGCGGCATCGATTAGGGCGTTCCACTCGATGCCGCGTTCGGCTATCTCGTTTGAAACATACAGCCGGCGCACGCCATCGGCTCGTGCAAAAACTTCTGCAACCAGCCTGTCGTCGCTCCACACCTCCAAGCTGGAAGTGCACCAATCGACGGGCTTGAACACGGAAAGTTGAAACATCGTTCACCTCTGCGCGCCACTTAGCAGCAACGACATGTGGCAGCTATTGGGCGGAACCTGCCCATCGGCCCCCGCGGCACATTCTCCGGCTATGTTGACACATCGGCACAAGTCGCGCACGCATCCGGTTCGGACACCGCTCCATATCCGGCACGCGCATCGCCGCCTCTGCCTGACGGGACATGATGATGGCGGACTTGCCTCTGGCCGATATTCGTTTCGGGCGCGCGGCACCGGGGATCGGGGTGCGTGACATCGGGGTCGCGCGGGACTTCTATACCCGTGTGCTGGGCTTTCGGTGCGTTTTCGAAAATGGCGATCCGGTGGGATTCCTGGTCCTGAAGAAGGACGGTGCCGAAATTCATCTGAGCCGCAAGGCCGATCACAGGCCCTCCACGGTCAACGTGATGCACCTGTTCGTCAGCGATGCCGCCGCGCTCTACGTCCATTGCGAGGCGCAGGGCGTTCGGATCATCAAGCGGCTGGCGGACAAGGACTATGGCCAGCGCGCCTTCGTGCTGGCCGATCCCGACGGCAACCGGATCGATATCGGCGAGCGACGAGAGGGGCGACCGGACTCTGCCGCCGGTCGTTGAACCCGACAGGCGGCGGCCGGTTTTCTCCGGCTACAACCTGTGTCAAGGAACGCCGCATGACGACCCCTTTCCTCATTTCCATCGGAGCCCCCGCATGACCGCCATCGGCATCTATGGCAGCGCCGGACGCATGGGCCGCGCGATCGCCGACCTGATCGAGGGGGAGGGGGCGACGCTGGCGGGTGGCTGCGACTCGCGTGACGATCCGGACGCGCTGGCCAAGTCCGCCGACGTGCTGGTCGACTTCTCGATCGCGGGGGCGCTCGACGTGCATCTGGCGGCGGCGCGGGCGGCGCGGACCCCCATCGTGATCGGCACCACCGGCCTTTCCCCGGCGCAGCACGCCGCGATCGACGCCGCCGCCGCCGACATCGCGGTGCTCCAGACCGGCAACACCTCGCTTGGCATCACCTTGCTCGCCAATCTGGTGCGCGAGGCGGCGGCGCGGCTGGGCAGCGACTGGGATATCGAGATCACCGAGATGCACCACCGGCACAAGGTCGACGCGCCCTCGGGCACCGCGCTGCTGCTGGGTGAGGCGGCGGCGGCGGGGCGGGGACATCCGCTGTCCGAGCTGCGCGTCGATGGCCGCGCCGGGCTGGTGGGCGCGCGCACCGAAGGGACGATCGGGCTGGCGGCCCTGCGCGGCGGCTCGGTGATCGGCGATCATGAGGTGATCTTCGCGGGCGAGGGCGAGCGGCTGACGCTCGGCCATTTCGCGCAGGACCGGACGATCTTCGCGCGCGGCGCGGTGCGCGCGGCGCAGTGGCTCGCGGGGCAGGCGCCGGGCCGCTATCGCATGGGCGACGTGCTGGGGCTGTAAGCGCCATGAAGAAGGCGGACGTCGTCGAATTCTACCACCGTCTGGCGGAGGCGAACCCGCATCCCGAGACCGAGCTGGAATATCGCAACCCCTATACGCTGGTCGTCGCGGTCGCCCTGTCGGCGCAGGCGACCGATATCGGCGTGAACAAGGCGACGCGCGCCCTGTTTGCCAAGGTCGATACGCCGCAGAAGATGCTCGATCTGGGCGAGGAAGGGCTCAAAGCCCACATCAAGACGATCGGCCTGTTCAACACCAAGGCCAAGAACGTCATCGCCCTGTCGCAGATGCTGGTCGACGACTATGGCGGCGAGGTGCCACAAGAGCGCGCCGATCTGGAGCGATTGCCCGGTGTCGGGCGCAAGACCGCCAATGTCGTGCTCAACACCGCCTTCGGCCACGAGACCTTCGCGGTCGACACACACATCTTCCGCGTCTGCAACCGCACCGGCCTGGCCAAGGGCAAGACGGTGCTGGCGGTCGAGTTGAAGCTGGACAAGGCGACACCGGCCCCGTTCCGGCTGCACGCGCATCACTGGCTGATCCTGCACGGTCGGTACATCTGCAAGGCGAGGCGCCCCGAATGCTGGCGCTGTCCGGTCGAGGATCTGTGCGCCTATCGCCCCAAGACGCCCGCGCCTGCGCTCAAGGCCGGAAAAGCCGCGCCTACATAAAAAGGGCTGGCGCGCCTGGGCCCGCAATGCTAGTCGGCCAGCCCACGCACCCGTAGCTCAGCTGGATAGAGCGCTGCCCTCCGAAGGCAGAGGCCACAGGTTCGAATCCTGTCGGGTGCGCCACTTTTCTCCCACGCATTCGTGGTTTTAGCAAGTTTGGGCCGGCTGGCCCGACAGTCTGATTCGGCTCACGGAAGCACCACGGAAGCAGACCCGTGCCTGCGGAAGCGTGGCGTGGCGAAGGGCTTACGGGTGCAATCAGGTAGAACGCTGCATCGCCCCATTTGAACGGCGGACTTGAGCCGGGTCGATAGACGCACCCGCTGAGCGACATCTAGCCAGCTCCATTCTGCCAGTCATTCAATCATTCCATTGAATGAATCTTCAATGCGTGTCAGACGGTGCCTCGTGGTTTTTTGCGAGGCTGAGCATGAACGATATTATCCATAGCCAAATTGAAGCTGAGCATAAGCCACCCAAATCTCCCCCTGTCCCGGCCAGCGTCTACCTTCTCGCGCTAAGCCTGTTCGCGATGGGCAGCGCCGAGTTCCTTATGGGCGGTGTCCTGCCGCAGATCGCCGACGACCTGCGGATTTCGCTTCCAACGGCCGGCACGCTCATCTCGGCCTTCGCCATCGGCGCACTGATCGGTGCTCCGCCACTGGCACTCATGACGCTGCATTGGTCGCGTCGGCGCACGCTCTTCACCAGCCAGGTCATCTTCGTCATTGCGACGATCTCCGGCATGATGATCGACGGCTATTGGCCCCTGCTCGTCACGCGGGTCGTCATGGGCCTCGCCTATGCCTGCTTCTGGGCGGTGGCGGCGGCAACCGCGGTCCAGCTCGTTTCGCCAGACCAGCGCGCGAAAGCGCTTTCCATCGTCGTCAGCGGCCTGACGATCGCCATGATCCTGGGCGGCCCCTCTGGTACGTTCATCAGCGAGCTGGCGGGATGGCGGACCAGCTTCTGGGCCGTTGCGATAGCCACTATGGCTGCGGCTATCGCGGTCTTCGCGACTGTTCCGGAAGCAAAGACGGAGGGTCAGTCCGCGCCGGATGCCAAATCCGAACTTCAGGCCATGAGGCGTCCGGCGCTATGGGCGGCGTATGCCACAACGGCCCTGACCACCGCAGCCTATATGGGGACGTTCGGTTATCTCGGGGCGTTGCTGCTCGACATCTCGCGCCTACCTGTCGAATGGCTCCCGCCTGTGCTGGCTTTGTTCGGTATCGGAGCCTTCATCGGTCTGACGATTGGCGGACGGACGGCCGATCATCATCCGTTCGCGACGCTGTCTGCCGGCATCTTCGGGCTGGTGGCCGTTTCGATCGCGATCGTCTTTCTCGCGTCGAAGCTCAGCGCCGTCATCGTCCTTGTGTTCCTGCTCGGCGTCGTTGGGTTTTTGCTCAACCCAGCCGTCTGGGCTCGGGTCTACATGATCGCGCCGGACGCACCGACGCTCGTCGGCGCGACAAACTCCTCAGCTTTCCAGCTCGGGCTGACGCTGGCCCCGCTTCTTGCCGGTCTGGCAATCAGCGGAGGATACGGCCTGCCATCGATCGGGTGGGTCGGTGCCGCTATCGCGGCGGCGGCTTTGGCAACCGCGCTGCTCGACAGGCGCCTGAGCCGCTCCTGAGAAGACGGCGGTGACAGTCGAGGCTCAGGCCTCGACTGTCAGGCCCGCTGCTTTCCATTCCGGGAAGCCCGCATTGAGACGGCGAACCCGAAAGCCCTTGGCGATCAGCAGTTCCGCTGCCGTCGTCGAGAGCACGCAATACGGACCGCGGCAATAGGCAACGATTTCCTGATCGACCGGCAACTCTGCCAGACGCCGGTCCAACTCCTCGGTCGGAATGTTGAGCGCGCCGGGAAGGTGGCCAAGAGCGTATTCTTCGCCGGAGCGCACGTCGAGCAGTGTCATCCCGCCCGAAACCAGTCGTTCGAGGAGTTCCTCCTGCGAAATCGATTCGAGGCGCCCACTTGCGTTCATCGGGTCCGAGACGAGTTCTCGTATCTCGCTTCTCGTATGTTCGGCGTATTCCCGCAACGACCTGAGCACCGCTTCGACCGGCCCGGCGCCGAGCCGATAAAGAACTCTTTTTCCGTCCCGGCGGGTCTCGACGAACCCGCCACGTCGCAGGTGCTGAAGGTGCTGCGACGTATTGGCGACAGTAAGCCCGGTCAGTTCGGCAAGTCGCTCAACCGGCCTCTCGCCCTGCGCGATATGTTCAAGCAGCATCAGGCGATGGGCATGCCCGAGCGTCCGGGCGATCTCAGCCAGTTCGGTAAACAGCACGGCGGACACGTCTGACTTTGCCATTGACATGCGCCTATCATCACGCGATCGTTCAAGCAAATCATTGATTGATTGTGCGAGGCTGCGATGTTTGGCGACGTGGCGATTGGAGTAGTGGGAGCTTTGCTGGTCGGAAGCGGCGCGACTGCCGTCATGGACGCGTGGGCATTCCTACAGAAGAAATGGTTCAGTGTGCCGTCGCTGGATTATCGCTTGGTCGGGCGATGGCTTGGGCACATTCCGCAGGGGCGCTTCGTTCATGATGGTATCGGCAAGGCGGAGCCAGTCGCCTACGAAACCTCGTTGGGCTGGGCCGCACACTACGTCATCGGAATGGCATTCTGCGCAGTCCTGATTTCGATCTGGGGGACGGATTGGCTGTGCCATCCGACGCTCCCGCCCGCGCTGATCGTCGGAATCGGCAGCATCGTCGCACCGTTCTTCATCCTGCAACCGGCATTGGGTGCGGGGTTCGCCGCCGGGCGTACACCCAAACCCTGGCTATCGCGGTTCCGCAGTCTGGTCGCTCACACGTCGTTCGCGGTCGGCCTGTACCTGTCCGCCCTCGTCTTCTCATTGCTGATCGCGACGCTGAGGACTTGAGATCTGCACTGTGGTGGACTGGCCGCTCAAAGTCGGGCTTCATCACCTCCGCTATTTCATTGCCGCAGCCGAGCACGGCAGCTTCCGCAAAGCCGGTGTCGCGCTGGCCGTCGAAGAATCGTCGATCAGTCGCCGCATCCGGGATCTGGAAGACTGTCTCGGCGCGTCGCTATTCCAGCGGCACAATGGCGGGGTAACGCTGACCGTAGCGGGGAGGCAATTCCTTCAGGAAGCCCGCACTGCCATGAGGCATCTCGGTCATGGCGCTAGAGACGTGGGTTCGATCGGCAGGAGCGAGAGCGGCTACATCCGCGTCGGCATATTCTCGTCGCTCGCTTCCGGCTTCTTGCGCGACCTTTTCCAGGCTTACCATGCCGGTCGAGCGGGAGTGCAGATCGACTTCAGCGACGGCCATCCAGCCGAGCACATCGCGGCGGTGCGGTTGCACCAGCTCGATGTCGCGTTCGTCACAGGGACCGCGCAGCACGGGGACTGCGAAACCGTTCATTTGTGGTCGGAGCAGGTGTTCGCCGTACTTCCGACTGCCCATTCTCTCGCCGAGCGGCAGTTCCTCGTCTGGCAGGATCTGATCGGTGAGACGTTCATCGTCAGCGAACAGGCTCCAGGGCGCGAGATCCATGACTTCCTGATCAGGCATCTCTCCGGCCTCGGCCGCTATCCTGAAGTGTCACGGCAGAATGTCGGCAGTGACAACTTGCTGTCGCTCGTGGCTATCGGGCGCGGTCTGACGCTCACGAGCGAAGCGACGACCTCCGCTCGTTTGCTAGGCGTGGTCTACCGTCCGATCGCGGGTGAGATGCTGCCGTTCAGTGCCGTATGGTCGCCGAACAACGATAATCCCGCTCTCCGCCGATTGCTCAGCATGGCGCTTGAGCGACGCAGGTGCGAGCTACATGCGTCTGCCTAACCTTGCTGTGATCGGCGTGCTTTCGCGAACGCGCGATCGGTCGCCATGAAGCGCTCCAGCATCGGCGCGATCAGGCGCGTGGGGTCGGCGGCAGGTTGCCCGCTCTCGCGAGCGAGCACCTCGGCATAAGCGGCTAGGTCGCGGTGGAGGCCGGCGGGCAGTTCCAGCGTGATCTTCACAGGCTTGTCGTCGGCGATCGGGCCGAGCTTCAGCTTGGTCATGGGACGGCTCCGTAGGGTTCGAGGATCAAATCGCGCCCGACGATCACGCGGACCGGGAAGCCGGGGCGGATGGTTAGTGTCGGTGCGATGTCGAGCTGGCGGCCGACAACCTGCCGGCCGGTCTGGCTGATGCCGTCCGACGCACCCTGGCGCAGCGCGCGGGCGAGGTCGCCCTGTTCGCCCGAGGTGCCAGCCTGCGCACCGACCGACAGCAGCGTGGAGAGGCCGGCGGCCTTGGCGAGATCCCACCAATGATGGTCGACGCCGTCCTCCAGCCCGGCATAGCCTTGCGCGTCGGCACCGGACTGGCGCTCCAGCACGATCGACCGGCCGTTGGGGAAGATCAGCCGCGTCCAGGCGAGCAGCACCCGCCGCTGGCCGAAGCCGACGCCGCTATCGTACTGCCCGATCAGACGCGTGCCCTGCGGGATCAGCAACAGGCGTCCGGTCGGGCTGTCGTAGACGTTCTCCGTCACCTGCGCGATGATCTGCCCAGGCAGGTCCGAGCGGATGCCGGTGACGAGCGCGGCGGGAATCACCGCACCGGCCTGCACCACGTAAGGCGATGGCGGTGCCGTCACGCGGTCGGGCGCGACGGTGCGCCGATCGGCGGGCTGGTTGAGAAAGGCGCGCTGCCAGTCCTGGGCTGTGGGCGTGGCCGTCTGGCCGGGCGCTCCCAGGTCGGCGAGGTTCGGCATCCCGTCACCGGGCACGTCGCTCGCCGCTGCGGTCCGCTCGCCCGACTGGAAGAACACCCGGCTGGTGCGCGCCGCCGCCAGCTCCTGCCGACGCCGTTCCAGTTCCTGGCGGCGGCGCTCGACCTCGGGATCGGGTGCGGCGGGCGAAGCCGGCGCGTCGATCCCCGGCACGGGCACCGGTTGGCCACGGTTCTGCGCGTCGAGGATCGGGCGGCCGAGATCGCCCGGGAGCGGCGGACCGAGGACCGGACCGGTATAATCCTTCGGCAGCGCATCGAGGCCGTCCGGGGTCGAGCGGCCATCGGTCGCGTAGACCTCTTCGTCCGGTTTGCCGCCCTGCTGGACCTGGAGCGCATAGATCAGCGCGCCGCCGAGACCGACGCCCGCGACACTGCCGAGCACCGCCAGCGCCTTGCGCGACAGGCGGGTGACGCGCGGCGGCTCGGGGCGGAGCCGCATCGGCGCGACCGGCTCGCCGGTCAGCGGCCGGGCATCGTCGTCGGCGTCCGGCATGACCGGTTCCTGCTGGGTGGAAGCGATGCCGCTCATGACGATGGCCTTCCATCGGTGCGCAGGATGCGGACGGTCTGCTGGCGGTCGGCCTTGCCGAGCCGCAGCTCAGCGGCGCCGAACAGCCGGTCGACGATCAGGACGTTGCCGTGGACGCGGCTGTTGACGATCTCCGGCTCGCCGTCTGCGCCGACGACGAACAGCGGCGGCATCTCGCCCTGGACGATCCCGCGCGGGAACTCGACGTAGACGCGCCGGCCATCATCGTAGATGGCAACCGGCCGCCACGGCGGCGCGTCGCCGGAAAGCGCATAGCGGTAGGTGCGCTCGGCGGCGGCCGGGACGACCGGCGTCGCCGGGACCACCGGCTGCGGCGACGGCGGTGGCGCCGGATAGCTCCAGGCCACCGAAGGCATGTAGGGTCGCTCGCCCGCGTGCAGCTCGATCATGTAGAGCCGGCGGTCGGTGGTGATGACGAGGTTGGTGGACAGGTCCGCCCGCGTCGGCTTGACGAGGACGTGGACGCGGCGGGTGTCGCCCGATCCGCTCTCGGTGTCGCCGATGATCCATCGCGCGGTGTCGCCGGCGGCGATCGGTCCGGCGCCGGTCAGGCTCTCGCCGGGTTCGAGCGCGATGTCGGTGATCTGCCCGACCGCGGCATAGACCTGATAAAGCGCGCCCTCCGACCAGGGATAGACCTGGATGGCGTTGTAATAGCCTTCGCGGCGCGGCTGGATGCGCGCGGCGGCGTTGGCGTTCTCGACGCGGGCGGTCGAGGTGCCGGCAGGCTGGCCGCCCCGCGCCGGGGTCCACGGCGGCGGGACGTGCAAAGGCCGGGGCCGCGACGGCGCGGCGACCACCGGCACGGGCGGCAGCGGCGGCACCTCGGTATCGTAGGCGATCTCCGGCGGCTTCTGCGTCGTGGCGCAGCCGGCGAGCATGGTCGCGGCGAGCAGTGCCGCCGGAACGGCCGTGCGGAGCGGCGCGCTCACTGCCCCATCTCCTTCGACCAGTTGATGGCATTGACGTAGATGCCGAGCGGGTTCTTGCGCAGTGCCTCGGCATCACGCGGCGGCTGGACGACGACGGTCAGGATCGCGGTCCAGCGGGAGGTCTCGGCAAGCGTCCCGTCCTGATAGCGGCGCTCGGTCCAGGCGACGCGGAAGCTGTCGGGCGACGCGCGGATGACCGACGACACGTCGACGGCAATCTGCTGCTTGCCGACCCTAGTGAACGGGTCGTTGGCGCGGGCGTAGTCGTTGAGCGCCTGCGCGCCCGCTGCCGTGGTGAAGTCGTAGGCGCGTAGCCAGTTCTGCCGCACGACGATCGCGTCGGCCGGAATGCTGCGGACCTCCTCGACGAAACGCGCCAGATGGAAGGCGATCTGCGGATCGGTCGGGCGATAGCCGGCCGTGGCCGGCTCCACCGCCTGCACCTGCCCGAGCTTGTCGACCTGCACCACCCACGGCACGATCGAGCCGCTCGCCGACTGCCAGACCAGCGCGGCCGACAGGCCGGTGGACAGCGCCAGCGAGCCGAACGCCATCAGCCGCCAGTTCCTCGCCTGCACGCGGGCGGAACCGATGCGGTCGTCCCAGACCTGGGCGGCGCGCTGGTAAGGCGTCTCGGGCTGCGGGGTCTTGCCGTAATGCGCGGCAGGTCGTTTGAAGATGCTCATCGGCGGTCGCCTTGGTCGAGAGAGATGGAGGAGCCGCCGCCATGCGCATCGCCAGAACGGACGGCGTGCGCGGCGGCCTGGACGCCGTGGGTGAGCTGCTGCGAGCGCTTCATGCGCTTGGCCCATGCGGGTTGGCCGCCTGTCGCTGGAGCTGCTGGAGCCGGGCCGTCACCATCGGGCGCGGCATCGCCGCTGACGGCACGGCCGCCGGCCTGGAAGCTGGAGCGGAGGCTGTCGGCTGCACGACCGGCAGCGCGCTTCAGCGGCGATACCGCCGCCTTTCCGCCCGCGCTGGCGACGTTGCCGAGACCGGAAGCGACGCCAGCCATGCCGGACTGTCCGGCCGCGCCGGCCTGATAGGCGGTGGACGCGCCACCGGCGAGCGCCGCTCCGCCGCGCGCCGCAGCGGCGGCACCGCCGGCGAGGGCAGCACCGCCGGACGCGACCGCGCCGATCGCGGCACCGCCGGCTGCGACCATGCCGCCCGCCGCAAGGCCGGTGCCGATCGCCGCGCCCGCGCCGAGCTGCGGCCCGCCCGAGACGAGACCGTTGGCGATGCCGGGGCCGAAGATGCCGAGCCCCAGCAGCGATAGGGCGGCGAGCACGATCGCCATCGCGTCGTCGATCGTCGGCGTCCGGCCGCCGAAGCCGGCGGTGAACTGCGAGAAGAGCGTCGAGCCGATCCCGACGATGACGGCGAGCACCAGCACCTTGATGCCGGACGAGATAACGTTGCCGAGCACGCGCTCGGCCATGAAGGCGGTCTTGCCGAACAGGCCGAAGGGGATGAGCACGAAGCCGGCGAGCGTCGTCAGCTTGAACTCGATCAGGGTCACGAAGAGCTGTACGGCGAGAATGAAGAAGGCGAGCAGGATCAGCGCCCAGGCGAACAGCAGGCAGGCGATCTGGATGAAGTTCTCGAAGAACGACCAATAGCCCATCAGCCCGGAGATCGAGTCGAGCAGCGGACGCCCCGCGTCGAGGCCGGTCTGCGCCACCTTGCCGGGGCGCATCAGGTCGGCGGCGGAGAAGCCGGTGCCCGATGCCTTCAGCCCCAGACCGGCGAAGCTGTCGAAGACGATCCTGGCGAGGTTGTTCCAGTTGCCGATGATGTACGCGAACACGCCGACGAACAGCGTCTTCTTGATAAGGCGGCCGACGATGTCATCGTCACCGCCCATCGACCAGAAGAGCGCCGCCAGCGTCACGTCGATGACGATCAGCGTGGTGGCGATGAAGGCAACTTCGCCCGATAGAAGGCCGAAGCCACTGTCGATGTAGCGGGTGAAGACGCCGAGGAAGCTGTCGATGACGCCTGTGCCGCCCATCGTCAGCGCGCCCCAGCAGCCAGCGACGTGCCGAGAAAGCGGGCGCGGTTGTCGGCCCATGTCTTCAGGCATCCGGGATCGCGCGTGGCCGCCTCGCCCATGAACCGGCAGCGGGCGAGCGCCTCGCGCATCGGATCGGCGGGCGCGGTCGATACCTCGACCGTGACAGGCACCACCGGCTTCTCCTCGCGCGTCATCTCGATCACGGCGGCGGTGATGGCGATGCCGGCGAACGCGGCGGCGCCGATGCGGGCGAGCGTCTTCCCCTCCACGACGCGCCTCAGTTGCCGCCGTTGAACATGCGGGCGTTGCCGGGCTGATAACCGGCGCCCGGCGCGAGGAAGCGGCGGCGTTGCTCGCGACCCTGCTCGGCCGCAGCGGCGCGCTCGGCGTCCGACAGCGCCTGCGCGCGGCCGTTCGCCGCCATCATCGCGGTGAGGTCGGCGAGCTGCTGCGCCTGGAGCGCGAGGAGCTGGTTGCCGGCCTGCGTCGCCTGGAGCGCGCCGGTGGCGCCCTGCGAGCGGGTGATGAGGGTCGCCATCTCCGTGCGGTTCGCATCGATGTTGCCGACGACGCCGGCCTGCACGCGCATCGCATCCTGCAGACCCCCGACCGTGTTCTGCCAGCGGCTCCGCGCGTCGGTGACGAGCTGCCGGTCGGTCGCCGTCATCGACGCGCTGCCGTACTGGCGCTGGAACGCCTGGTCGATCGACCGCACGTCGAAAGCGATGTTCTGCGCCTGTTGCAGCAGCGCCTGCGTGCGCCGGACGTTCTGCTGGAGCTGCTGGAGCGACGAATATGGCAGGCTGGCGAGGTTGCGCGCCTGATTGACCAGCATCGTCGCCTCGTTCTGGAGCGACGTGATCTGCTGGTTCACCTGCTGGAGCGTGCGCGCCGCCTGAAGGACGTTCTGCGCATAGTTCGACGGGTCGAACACCGTCCACTGCGCGGCAGCGGGCATCGCCAGCATCGGCGACAGCGCGAGCGGCACGGTGAGGATGGACGCGGCGACGAGCGCCGCGCGACTACGGCGCGGGATCATGATGATGTCTCCAGATTGGTGAGGTCGGGGATCAGGTCGGCGGCCCAGCCGACACCGCGGTGGCGCAGCCAGGCGGACAGGAAGCCGCCGCGACCGTGCTCGGCGACGATCGCGGCGATGGCCTGCTGGTCGGTGCGCGACGATGCGGCGCAGAGCGCTAGCGCCACCTCGGACAGGCCCAGCTCGAACAGCCGATTGCCGCGGCGCGACTGGCAGTAATAGTCGCGCTTCGGCGTCGCCCGCGCGAGGATCTCGATCTGCCTGTCGTTGAGGCCGAAGCGCCGATAGATCGCGGTGATCTGCGGCTCGATCGCGCGCTCGTTGGGCAGGAGCAGCCGGGTCTGGCAGCTCTCGATGATCGCGGGCGCGATGGCGCTGCCGTCGATGTCCGACAGGCTCTGCGTCGCGAAGACGACCGAGGCGTTCTTCTTCCTCAGCGTCTTCAGCCACTCGCGGAGCTGCCCGGCGAAGCCCTCGTCGTCGAGCGCGAGCCAGCCCTCGTCGACGATGATGAGCGTTGGCGAGCCATCGAGCCGGTCCTCGATCCGGTGGAACAGGTAGGCGAGCACGGCCGGCGCGGCGTCTGTGCCGATCAGCCCCTCGGTCTCGAACGCCCGGACGGTCGCGCTGCCGAGATGCTCGGCTTCCGCGTCGAGCAGCCGGCCCCATGCGCCGCCGACGCAGTACGGCCGCAGCGCCTGCTTGAGGTCGTTCGACTGGAGCAGCACCGCGAGGCCGGTGATGGTCCGCTCCTCGACCGGCGCGGAGGCGAGCGACGACAGCGCTGTCCAGAGATGCTCCTTCACCTCCGGCGTGATCGCCACGCCTTCGCGCGTGAGGATTGCAACCAGCCAGTCGGCCGCCCATGCGCGTTCCGCTGTCGCCTCGATGCGGGCGAGCGGCTGGAGCGAGACGCTGGCGTCGCTCCCCTCGGTCAGCCCGCCGCCGAGGTCGTGCCAGTCGCCGCCCATCGCCAGCGCCGCCGCGCGGATGCTGCCGCCGAAGTCGAAGGCGAACACCTGCGCGTGGGCGTAACGGCGGAACTGCAACGCCATCAGGGCGAGCAGTACCGACTTGCCCGCGCCGGTCGGGCCGACGACGAGCGTGTGGCCGACATCGCCGACGTGCAGCGACAGCCGGAACGGGGTCGAACCTTCGGTCCGGCCGCAGAGCAAGGGTGGCGCGTCGAAATGTTCGTCGCGCTCGGGTCCGGCCCAGACCGCCGACAGTGGAATCATGTGCGCGAGGTTCAGCGTCGAGACCGGCGGCTGGCGGACGTTGGCGTAGACGTGACCCGGCAGCGAGCCGAGCCACGCATCGACCGCGTTGATCGTCTCGGCCATCGCGGTGAAGTTGCGACCCTGCGCGACCTTCTCGACCAGCCGCAGCTTCTCGTCGGCGATGCGCGGATCGGCATCCCATACCGTCACCGTTGCGGTGACGTAGGCGATGCCCGCATGGTCCGCGCCCAGCTCCTGCAACGCCATGTCGGCGTCGGCCGCCTTGTTCGACGCATCCGTATCGATGAGCACGCTCGCCTCGTTGGTCATCACCTCCTTGAGGATGGCGGCGACCGACTTGCGCTTGGCGAACCACTGCCGCCTGATCTTCGTCAGCAGCTTGGTGGCATCGGTCTTGTCGAGGAGGATCGCGCGGGTCGACCAGCGATAGGGGAACGCCAGCCGGTTCAGCTCGTCGAGCAGCCCCGGCGTCGTCGCGGTCGGGAAGCCGGTGATGGTGAGGACGCGCAGGTGCCGGTCGCCCAGCATCGGCTCCAGCCCACCGGTGAGCGGCTGGTCGGCGAGCAGCGCGTCGAGATACATCGGCGTCTCGGGCATGCGGACACGGTGCCGATGCGTCGAGACGCAGGCGTGCAGGTAGGTCAGCGTCTCGGCGTCATCCAGCCAGCGGCAGGCCGGCATGAAGGTCTCGATCAGCCGCAGGACGCGGTCGGTGCGGTCGACGAAGCCGGCGACCACCTCGTGCGGGTCGATGCCGGCCTTCTCGCGACCCTCGTAGAGCCAGCCCTCCGCCCGCGCAGCGTCCGCGGCGGGCGGCAGGAAGGTGAAGGTCAGGAAGTAGCTCGACTCGAAGTGGGCGCCTGCTTCCTCGAAGTCGGCCTTGCGCTCGGCATCGACCAGCGCCGATGCCGGATCGGGGAAGACGCTGGCCGGATAGGTCGCGGCGGGATGACGCTGCGCCTCGACGAAGATCGCCCAGCCCGAGCCGAGGCGACGGAAGGCGTTGTTGAGCCGTCCCGCAACCGCGACCAGCTCGGCCGGGACCGCGCTGTCGAGATCGGGACCGCGGAAGCGCGCGGTCCGCTGGAAGCTGCCGTCCTTGTTGAGGACGACGCCGTAGCCGACCAGTGCCACCCACGGCAGGAAGTCGGCGAGCCGCGCGCTGGTGCGGCGATATTCGGCAAGGTGCATCATGATCGTGCGCCCTCAGACCGACAGGTGGCCGGGAATGCGCAGATGGCGGCGCACCACGTCGACGAACATCGGGTCGCGCTTGGCCGCCCATACCGCTGCGACATGGCCGACCGCCCAGACGGCGAGGCCGACCAGCCACAGCCGCAACCCGAGGCCGAGCGCCGCTGCCAGCGTGCCGTTGAGGATGGCGAGACCACGCGGCGCGCCGCCGAGCAGGATATGCTCGGTCAGCGCGCGGTGGACGGGCACGGCGAAGCCCGGCACCTCGCCGGCAGAATCGCCGGCCATCAGACCAGCGCCCCGCCGCCGAACGAGAAGAACGACAGGAAGAAGCTCGACGCGGCGAACGCGATCGACAGGCCGAAGACGATCTGAATGAGACGGCGGAAGCCGCCCGACGTGTCGCCGAACGCCAGCGCCAGACCTGTCGAGATGATGACGATGACCGCGACGATCTTGGCGACCGGACCCTCGATCGACTTCAGGATCGACTGGAGCGGCGCTTCCCACGGCATCGACGAGCCGGAGGCGTGGGCGGCGGGCGCGGTCATCACGCTGATGACGGCGACAGCCACCGCGGTCTCCAGGCGATAGCGGGCAATACGAAAGCGAGAGGTCATGGTCGGTCTCCTGTGCTGGTGGGGGTGAGCGAGGCCGCCGGTCGATCGGTGGGCACGACGCGGTAGTCGCCTTGCACGTCGAGCCCTTCGACGCGGGCGAGTTCGGAAAGGCGGCGCATGGAGCCGCGCCCGGCGAGGACGGCGACGAGGTCGATCGTCTCGGCGATCAGCGCGCGCGGCACGGTGACGACGGCTTCCTGGATGAGCTGCTCCATCCGCCGCAGCGCGCCGATCGCGCTGCCGGCGTGTATGGTGCCGATGCCGCCGGGATGGCCGGTGCCCCAAGCCTTCAGAAGGTCGAGCGCCTCGGGGCCGCGCACCTCGCCGACCGGGATGCGGTCGGGGCGCAGTCGCAAGGAGGAGCGGACGAGGTCTGACAGCGAGGCGACGCCGTCCTTCGTCCGCATCGCGACGAGGTTCGGCGCGGCGCATTGCAGCTCGCGCGTGTCCTCGATGATGACGACGCGGTCGGCGGACTTCGCGACCTCGGCGAGCAGCGCGTTGGTGAGCGTGGTCTTGCCGGTCGAGGTGCCGCCGGCGACGAGGATGTTGGCGCGGAACGCGACGCCCTCGCGCAGCACCTCCGCCTGTGCCGCCGACATGATGCCGGCCGCGACATAGTCGTCGAGCGTGAAGACCGCGACGGCGGGCTTGCGGATGGCGAAGGCGGGCGCGGCGACGACCGGCGGCAGCAGCCCCTCGAACCGCTCGCCCGTCTCGGGCAACTCGGCCGAGACGCGGGGCGCACCGGCATGGACCTCGGAACCGACATGGTGGGCGACGAGACGGACGATGCGCTCGCCGTCAGCCGGCGACAAGCGCTCGCCGGTGTCGGCCAGCCCTTCCGAAAGCCGGTCGACCCAGATGTGCCCGTCCGGGTTCAGCATCACCTCGACAACGGCGGGGTCTTCCAGCAGCCGGGCAATGGCAGGTCCGAACGCAGTGCGCAGCATCCGCGCGCCGCGCGCCCTTGCCTCCGATCGTTCGTGCTGAACCACGTCTGCGCCCCGCAATCATTGGGATCGCAACAGGCGCTCCCGGAACGGGGATGAGTAAAGGAGCCCGAAATAGGGCCGACTCAACAAGAAACGAGAAGCGTAGTAGTATGGCGTGCAAATACAGGAGCACGGCGATCCTACATGCCGCCCTACCGTTCGAACGAACGTCTACCGACGTTCCGTTGTCGCGTCGTTGAAACGTAGCAGAGGCATCATCGTCCCAGCCGAAGGAGAGTCCTATGCGCCTGGCAGTCTACAACGTCGAGAACCTGTTCGATCGTGCGAAGGCGATGAACCTCGATAGCTGGGCGGAGGGGCGCCCGGTGCTGGAACGCTTCGCCAGGCTCAACCAGTTGCTCGGGCAGGTCGAATACAGCGATGCCGATCGGACGCAGATCGCGAAGCTCGTCGGCGAACTCGGCATGGAGAAATCCGACTCC
The DNA here is from genome assembly GCF_001476905.1 of Sphingomonas sanguinis. Taxonomy (GTDB): domain Bacteria; phylum Pseudomonadota; class Alphaproteobacteria; order Sphingomonadales; family Sphingomonadaceae; genus Sphingomonas; species Sphingomonas sanguinis_B. Next base: position 20,257 of record NZ_LDTE01000104.1, read on the forward strand.
GGTCCCTTCGTGCTGCTGCGCCGGAACCGCGGCGGCCTGCTGAAGCGGCCGAAGACCGGCGGCATCGAAGTCGTCGCGACCGGCCGCGCCGATTGGGTCGGCTCGCTCGAACTGCGCGACGAGCCGGTCAACGAGCACGCCATGCGCAATACCGCGCGGGTGATCGTCGATCTGGAGGCCGATGTGCTGGGGGTGGTGGAAGCGGAGAGCCGTCCGGTCCTGTCCGCCTTCAACCGCGAGATCCTGCCGGCAATCGGAGGCACGCCGTTCCGGCATGTCATGGTCATCGACGGCAACGACGAGCGCGGGATCGACGTCGGGCTGATGGCGCGGAAGGGGTATCCGATCGGCACGATGCGCAGCCACGTCGACGACTGCACGCCGGACGGCGAGACGATCTTCTCGCGCGATTGCCCGGAGTTCGAGGTGACGACGCCGTCTGGAACGCGGTTGGTCGTGATGGTCAACCACCTCAAGAGCAAGGGCTATGGCGGCAAAACGGCGTCGGACGCGAGACGGAAAGTGCAGGCCGAACGTGTCGCCGAAATCTATCGACGGCTGACCGACGAGGGTGTCGAGCACGTCGCCGTAATCGGCGACCTCAACGACACGCCGGACAGCGATCCGTTGAAGCCGATCATCGATGGCACGTCGCTCAGGGACATATTCGAGCACGACGCCTTCGATGATGGCGGGCATCCCGGCACGTATGGCGCCTGCAAGGTCGGGAACAAGATCGACTATATCCTGCTGTCGCCCGCGCTGTTCGACAAGGTGAAGGCGGGCGGCGTTTGGCGAAAAGGCATGTGGCCCGGCGTGAGACCTGCCAAATGGGAGAGCTACGAAGAGGTCGCGCGGCCCGAAGACGCCGGCTCGGATCACGCGGCGCTGTGGGTCGATCTCGACATTTGACCGTCTACTTGGCCGGCGGTGCATCGTTACCGGAAGACCGCGGATCGCCGGACACGTCCTCGCTGATCTCCTGCCGCAGCTTTGGTCCCTTCGCCAGCCGTCGGCCGAGCGCGGTGACGAAGGCGTCGTAGCGTTCACCGGCCTTGGCGCGAGCAGCGTGCGCCGCCGGTTCGGGAAGTGCCGGGGTCGTGGCGAGCCAGAACTTGATGAACACCGCGAGCGTCTCGACCGCGATGCCGACGTCGCGCTCCAGCCGCGTCATGCGGCGATCGACCTGGTCAATCCGCCTGGTCACGGCCGCCTCACGGCGCTCGTCGGCGTCCGGGGAGAGGAACGACGCGATGGCGGCTTCGGCGATGAGCGACAGCGACTGGTCGCGGCGGGCCGCATAGTCCGCCAGCGTCCGCATGACGGCGGTATCGAGATAGACGGAAATTTGCGCCTTCTTCTTGCGGCCGGTCATCGTCACAGCTCCATGCCGTCGTTCGGGTCGAGCGAGACCTGACGCGCGACGCCCTGCATGATCCCGGTCATCCGGCGGTTCCGGGTTGCGGCGTCTTCCATCTCGTCGTCGCGATCGACGTCGATCTCGAACTCGTTGGCGATCGGCTCCGTCTTCTCGATCGGCTTCGCCCGGCTGAGTTCGGGCCGGTGGCGGCGCTCGGAGTCGGTCGGGTCGTCGTCCTGCTCCGCCGCCGCGGCCGGCTCCGCGAGCTGCGGCCGGTCCGGAAGTGGCAGCGTGCTCCAGTCGTCCGGCTTCGCGGCCTTCGGTCCGGTCAGCGTCGGTGGCGGCAGGATGCGTTCCCTGAAACGGGTGTCCTCGTAATAGCGCGCCTTCTTCGCCCGGATCGGCGGGGTGCCGGCGACCATGACGATCTCGTCGGTGGGCGGGAGCTGCATCACCTCGCCGGGGGTGAGCAGCGGGCGCGCCGTCTCCGAGCGAGACACCATGAGGTGACCGAGCCAGGGCGAGAGTCGATGCCCGGCATAGTTCTTCATCGCCTTCATCTCGGTCGCGGTGCCGAGCGCGTCCGACACGCGCTTCGCCGTTCGCTCGTCGTTGGTCGCGAAGCTGACGCGGACGTGGCAATTGTCGAGGATCGAGTTGTTCGGGCCATAGGCCTTCTCGATCTGGTTCAGCGACTGCGCGATTAGGAAGCTCTTCAACCCATAGCCAGCCATGAAGGCGAGTGCGGATTCGAAGAAATCGAGCCGGCCGAGCGCCGGAAACTCGTCGAGCATGAGCAGCAGCCTGTGGCGCCCGACCTTGGCCTGAAGGTCTTCGGTCAGCCGCCGTCCGATCTGGTTGAGGATCAGGCGGATCAGCGGCTTTGTGCGGGCGATGTCGGAGGGCGGGACGACGAGGTAGAGCGTTGTCGGATGACGGCTGCCGACGATGTCGCCGATCCGCCAGTCGCACCGCCGCGTGACCTCGGCCACGACGGGATCGCGATAGAGGCCGAGGAACGACATGGCGGTCGACAGCACGCCCGAGCGTTCGTTGTCGGACTTGTTGAGCAGCTCGCGTGCCGCCGAGGCGACGACAGGGTGGACGCTGGCCTCACCGAGATGCGCGGTATTCATCATCGCCGCGAGCGTCGACTCGATCGGACGCTTTGGATCGGAGAGGAAAGCGGCGACGCCGGCGAGCGTCTTGTCCTCCTCGGCGTAGAGGACGTGGAGGATTGCGCCGACCAGCAGCGCGTGGCTGGTCTTCTCCCAATGGTTACGCTTCTCCAGCGAGCCTTCCGGATCGACGAGGATGTCAGCGATGTTCTGGACGTCGCGCACCTCCCATTCGCCACGCCGTACCTCCAGCAGTGGATTGTAGGCGGCGGACCTGGCATTGGTCGGATCGAAGATCAGGACGCGGCCATGCTGCGCGCGGAAGCCGGCGGTGAGTGTTCAGTTCTCGCCCTTGATGTCGTGGACGATCGCCGAACCCGGCCAGGTCAGCAGCGTTGGCACCACCAGCCCGACGCCCTTGCCCGAACGGGTGGGCGCGAAGCACAGCACATGTTCCGGCCCGTCGTGGCGGAGATAGCCGCGGTCGTAGCGACCGAGCAGGACGCCATCGGCATCGAGCAGCCCGGCAGCCTTCACCTCGCCCAGCTCGGCCCAGCGCGCCGACCCGTAGGTTTCCACCTTCTTCGCCTCGCGCGCGCGCCACACCGACATCCCGATCGCTACCGCGATCGACAGGAACCCGCCCGATGCGGCGATGAAGGCGCCGCGTTCGAAGATGCCCGGCGCATAGGCGTCGTAGAAGTACCACCACCAGAAGAAGGAGGGCGGATGATAGACCGGCCATCCCGCGACCCGAAACCACGGCGCCCCAAGCTGCGCCTGATACCCGAGCGACCAGGCCACATACTGCGTCGCGCCCCAGACTGCGGCGAGCACGATCAGGATTACGGTGAGGATCTGACCCCAAAGGATCTTGGTGGCGGACATGAAGCGCTCCTTTCGGAGCCACGTCGTCGTCGGCTTCGACGCGCTTCAATGGAAATCTCCGGCCGTCGCGCCGCAGCGTGCAAATACAGGCTGTAGCGTAGGTAAGTGGTTCGGCTATCCTCCGGCAAAGACGACAGCGACCGACGCCCGAAGGAAATCGCCTCCCCGATGCCGCATCAATACACCGTTAACCGGCGCCACGACCGCCGATGAGTTTCGCAGGTCGTCCCTATGCCCAGCTCGGTATCGCCGAACTGGAAGGTCTCGTGCAGGATTCCCCCGACCGGGGAGCCACCAATGAAGCGATCCTCGCCGAGTTGAGATATCGCAAGGTCGCCCGCGCCCAGGCATTGCAGAAGCGTCTGGAAGGGATGCTCGCGGCACCGGTGATGGCGCAGGCAGCACCGGCGCCGAAACCAACCGCCCCGCCCACGCCGCCGCCCGCGCAACCCACGCCGAGGTCGCGGCCTGCCCCACCACTTCCTGAGCGCGAAACGATCGCCAATGATCCGCAGGACATCCTGCGCGCATGGACGGTGCTGGAGGTGCTGTCTCCCGCGACGTTCAGAAAGCCGGCCGACCTTGCCGGCGGTGACATGCGGCGCATCGCGCGTTTCGATCGCGGGCTCCCTTGGGCGGGAGGCACCGCGAAAGGCCCGCCGGGCGCGCGCCTGTACTTCCAGATCGTGCTCGGCTCGATCGTCATGCAGCCCGCGATCGATGGCCTGCTCCAGCGATTCGCCGACAGCCGTCCCGAACGGCCGCAGGCGCGCGGGGAGACGCCGCTGGCAATCGTCATCGTCGATCGCGAAGGTCGTCCGATCCCCGATGCCTGCGCGGTCGTCTCCAGCTTCGGCTGGGGGCTGCCGCACGCGCTGGCCGGTGATCCGGCGTCGCTCAGCCGCTGGTCCGAGGAAGAGGATCGCATCCAGACCGCACTCCACGAGCGGCTGTATCGCGAAGGGCAGGACGGCAAGGCGGTCCCCCTCGACGAAGCCGCCATCGCGTCCGCCTATCGGTGGCTGGTCGCGACCCTGGGTCTCGATGGTAGCCTGTCGAAGCCGCCGTCCTTCGCGGTGCGTAGCACGGTGCCGTTCAAGTCCAGCGAGCCGCCCGAGGCGCTGCTGCTGAACAGCTTCTTCCTCAAGGACATCGGCAAGGCCGCCGCGCTGTTCGCGAAGAACGAGGTGCCCGAAACGCTGAAGCGGTTCCTCGGCGTGACGTCGCCAGAGACGCGGCGCGACCTGCTTCACGACGAGGAAGCGATCGAAGCGGTGGTCGCGCCGGAACGCTTCCCTGCGGGCCGGTGGCCGGGGCCGGGACGTCATCCGCTGGTGCTGATGCAGCAGGCTGCGGTCAACCTCGCCACGGCGCAGCGGCCCGGCGAGATTCTCGCAGTCAACGGGCCGCCCGGCACCGGCAAGACGACGCTGCTGCGCGACGTCGTCGCCGCGCTCGTAACGGAGCGCGCCGGCGTGATGGCGAGTTTCGACGATCCGGAGAAGGCATTCACCGCGTCCGGTGCCAAGCTGAACCTCGGTGGAGCCTGGCTCCATCTCTATCGCCTCGACCCCCGTCTGAAGGGGTTCGAGATGCTCGTCGCCTCGTCGAACAATAAGGCGGTCGAGAACGTCAGCGGCGAACTGCCCGCGATCGGTGCTGTCGCCGACGATGCACCGAGGCTACGCTACTTCAAGCCGATGGCCGACGGCCTGCTCGGGCAGGAAAGCTGGGGTGCCATCGCTGCGGTGCTCGGCAATGCCGGCAACCGGAGTGCCTTCAAGGACCGCTTCTGGTGGACCGAGGACACGGGCCTGTTCAGCTACTTCAAGGCGATCGACGGGCGAAAGCCCGAGATCAGGTTGCCGGACGGAACGACGCGACCGCCGCGCATTGTCAGCGACCTCGACCCGCCGCTCGATCGTCGCGCAGCGCTACGGCGCTGGCAGGCGGCGCGGACGCGGTTCCGCGATCTGGAGAAGCAGGTCGCAGCCACGCGCGAGCGCGTCGAGTTGTTCCGCCTGCGCTCCCGCCATTTTCCCATCCTCGAACGGGCGTTCGAAGCGGTGCGCGTGCATGGTGCGGAGCGGCCCGGCCTCTTCCAGCGCCTGCTCGGCCTCGGTCGCTACCGTGCCTGGCGCGCGACACATGTTCCCCTGTCGTCAGCGCTGGCGAGCGCCGGCGAGCAGGCGGCCGATGCGAAGCTGCTGCCGGCTGGTCTGAGGCAACGGCTCGCACGATCCCCGTGGCTCGGCTTCGGCGCCGACGCGCGTGCGACGGAAGTCGACGCGTTGCTCGCCCCTCTGCTGGCGGAATGGCGTCGCGAGCGGGATGCTCGGCACGCGACCGCAATCGACGACGATTTCTTTGCCTCTGAACCCGAGCAGATCCAGCCGTCCGCGCCGTGGTTCACGGCTGAGGAGCATCGCGAGCGAGACGCGCTGTTCGAGGCGGCCCTCGACCTGCACGGCGCCTTCATTGACGCTGCGGCCAAGCCGTTGCGCCAGAACCTCGGTGCGGCCCTTCAGGTCCTGGACGGCAAGGGACTGGGCGACCCGGCGAGGGACGCACTCATCCCCGACCTTTGGTCCAGCCTGTTCCTCGTCGTGCCGGCGATGTCCACGACCTTCGCCTCAGTGGGCACGATGCTCGGCCGCCTGCCACCCGCCTCGCTCGGTTGGCTGCTCGTCGACGAGGCCGGGCAGGCGTCGCCGCAGCAGGCGGTCGGTGCCATCATGCGCGCCGGTCGCGCCATCGTCGTCGGCGATCCGATCCAGGTGCCGCCGGTGGTCATGCTGCCGGAGCGCCTGACCAGCGCCATCTGCCGGACCTTCGGCATCGACGCCGGTCGCTTCTCGGCACCCGCCGCATCGGTGCAGACGCTCGCCGACGACGCGACCGCGTGGTTCGCCGAGTTCCCCGCGCGCCTTGGCAGCCGCACGGTCGGCGTGCCGCTTCTCGTCCATCGCCGATGCTCGGAGCCAATGTTCGGCATCGCCAACCGGGTCGCCTACGAGAAGCTGATGGTCCAGGCGAAGACTCCACGGCCCTCGCCCATTCGCGACCTGCTCGGACCGTCCTCATGGATCGACGTCGTCGGATCGGGCATCGACAAATGGTGCGTCGAGGAGGGCCGCGAAGCGGTGGCGATGATCGAGCGGATCGTGGCCGCCGATCTGAAACCGGACCTCTATGCGGTGACGCCGTTCGTGCAGGTCGCAGACGGGCTGCGTCGAATGATCCGGGAGAGCGCGATCCTCGGCGCCGCCATTCCCGATCTCGACCGCTGGAGCTACGAGCGGGTCGGCACGATCCACACCGTCCAGGGTCGGGAAGCCGAAACCGTGATCTTCGTGCTCGGCGCACCCAATGCCGACCAGACTGGCGCACGCGCTTGGGCCGGCAAGGAGCCCAACCTCCTCAACGTCGCGGTCACGCGGGCGAAGGAGGCGGTGTACGTCATCGGCAATCGCGGCCTTTGGCGCTCGGCCGGCGTCTTCGCCCAGCTCGACGCCGGGCTGGATCGGCAACGCGAAGACGAATGACGTCAGCCGCTTGCCTGTTCGATACCGCTGTTCCGGACCTTGATCTGCCGCACCTCGGCGAGCTGTCCCTTCAAAATCGACAGCGCGTCCTGCTCCTGCTTCATCAATCCGTCCAGCGGCACATGGCGGAACAGCACCTCCAGCGCGTCGCCGATGCGGCCGAGCTGACGCCCATAGCTGCCGACATCGTCGAGGATCTGCTGCTCGACCTCCGGTGCCGGGGTCTGCCCCAGGTTGATGTTGACGAAGCCGACCTGAGCGCCCTGCTGGTAGAAGGTCCACGGATTGATCGCCTGCCACAGCTTTTCCGGCGCGATCGAATAGCTGAACGTCTTCATGTGCGGATTTCCCCCCATCCGTGATCCCGACGAAGATACGGGCAGGACGAGTCGAGTCCATCACAGTCCGAGCCCGCGCTTGCGGCCGAAGCTCCAGTCGACCCCGCCATCGGCGCGGACGATACCGGAGACGTGGCGACCGAGCTGCTTCTCCAGCGAGGGCGTCCACGGCACGAGTTGGAAGCCCATACCACTGTCCAGCATGGCAAAGCGGCCAGAGGCGAGCGTGACGCGCTGGCGGTAGGTGCCGGCGACATACTCGCCGGTGTTTGCGCGGTTGAACGGCTGGCCTATCTCAGCGGCGAGCCGCTTGCCCGCCTCGGTCACCTCGCGGTGGCGCAGCGTGTCGATGAGGTTGCGATTGAAGGTGACCCGCTGGCCCCGCCGTTCGGCGAGCCCCTGTTCGATCAGATGGTCAGCGCGGCGCTCAAGCGCGCTGCGGACGTCGGCCCCGAAGCCTCCCTCCGACAACGCCGCCGGTTCACGGGCGATTGCCTGCCGGTCGAGCCAAGTGGCTCCCGTAGCGGTGACCTGAGCGGAAAGATCGAGATCAGACCGGACGGCGAGCGCGACGCGGCGTTGGCCCTTCGCATCGTCGAAGCCGCGCAGTTCGACGATCGAGCCGGGCGCGCTGTCGCCGGCAGCATCGAGGTCGGGCAATCGGATATGATGGGTGCGACCATCTACGCCGTCGACCACCGCATAGGCGGTGCCGGTCAGTTCGTCGTCCAGCCCGCGCTCGACTAAACGGCCGATTATCGGCTGGTCGAGACTTTCCGCCGCCAGCACATAGCCTGCCTCGGCGCGCTCGATGCCACGCTCGATCAGCGCCCGGTGCATCCGCTTGATAATGTCGCCACGTTCGCCCAACTCGCGCAACGTCGCGTCGGCCTTCTCGCCGATGATCCATTGGCCGGGACCGATCTGATCGGCGAGGCCGAGCGTCTCCAGCTTCCGCAGGCGTCCGACTTTCAGAGCATGGTAATCGTCGGGCCGCTCCCGGGCGGGAGGCGCCATGTCGATGACGCCGTTTCGGCTGCCGTCGCGCACGAGCTGGCGGTCGAGCTGGGTCCATCGCTCGGCTTCGATTTGGCGTTCGAGGTTGCGGCGAATGTCGATATCGGTGCGCGGACCGAGTTCGAGCGTGACGAGATCCTGCGCGCGGGCGCGCATTCCCTCCTTGATGTAATCGCGAGCGATGACGAGGTCCTGGCCGTCGTCGGTCCGGCCGCGCAGGATGACGTGGACGTGGGGGTTGTCAGTGTTCCAGTGATCGACGCCGACCCAGTCGAGCGTCGAGCCGAGGTCCTTCTCCATCCGCGCCATCAGGTCCCGCGTGAAGGTCTTGAGGTCGGCCATGTCCGCCGCATCCTCGGGCGAGACGATGAAACGGAAGTGATGCCGGTCGTCGGCGCAGCGCTCAGCGAAAGCCTGCGGATCGGCGTTCTCGGTTTCGGGACTGAACAGGTGCGCCTTCTTCCCGTCACGGGTCACACCTTCGCGGCGGAGATAGGTGAGGTGCGCCGACAGCAGTGCGGCACGGGCGCCGTGACGGAAGACGCGGGTCTTGATGACGACGTTGCGCGAGCGGCCGGTCAGCAGCCGGTTTGCCTGAACGCTGGCCGTGCGCCCGCGCCCGAAATGCGAGCGCTTGCCCGAGCCGATCCGGCCGGAGCGCGAGACGTGGCCGCCAGCCTTTCGAGTTGCCGCCAGCGCCTGCGCGATGAAGGGCCGGGTGCGCTGCGCGCCCGACGAGCGGACGCGGCCGGGACGGACGCAGAACTCGCGGTCATCGGCCATCGCAGCATCCTGCAATGTGCTGAAGATCGTGCGGAAACAGCGCGTTGACCTGTCGGCGCACCTTGCCGCCGGACGGCGCAAGGTGCCGGAGATGCCGAAAATTCCAGCAAAAACAACCGACAGACCGAAGCGCAATGTGCGCCGTTTTATCTCGCCATCCTTCGGTCGTGTTGCCCGAGCTCCACCTGCGCGCTCTCCAACCTGCGCCAGCGCCCACGAACGTGCGATCGGGAACCCACGCGCTCATCGCGTGGTCCCTGTGCCGACGCGGGCGACGAACAGACCGGCCGACTGCGGCATCATGGCGGAGGCATCGCGCACCGATGGCGGCGGCCCAGCCTCGTTCGAGGGACGCTCGGCCGACACAGGATCGGCAGCGGAATGGCGATCCGGCTGCGCGATGAACAGCGGCGCGCGTGTCCATGCCAGCGTATCGGCCACCGTGACCACGACCGGCGTGACGGTAGCGCCGCCATCGACGATCGGCACGATGGCGGCGACGTAGGCGCGCGTCTCGGCCGGCAGCGAGCGGCCGGCGAGCGACGCCTCGTAGCGACCGGGACCGGCATTGTAGGCCGCAAGCATGGCGACGACGCTGCCGTAGCGGTCGTGCAGTTCGCGGAGGTAGGCGGTGCCGGCGAGGATGTTGTCGCGAGGATCGTAGGGGTCGGCACCGAGGCGATGGCGGACGCGCAGGTCCGCCCATGTCGCCGGCATCACCTGCATCAGACCGATCGCACCGGCGTGCGACACCGCGCGCGGATCGCCTGCGCTCTCGGCGCGCATGACCGCCCTGATCCATGCCGCCGGGATGCCAAAGCGCTGCGACGCCTCCGCGATGTGCCCGGCATAGGGATCGACCAGTATCGCGCGGACCGCCCGGGAGGTTTGTGCACCAGCCGGGAGGATCGGCGCTGCCGTGGCGATGCCGGTGAGCAGTGCTGCCGCGGTGCGGAGGACGATGGTGTGCATCGGATCAGTCCCGCTCGCCGCGGCGCGGCAGCCGGTTCCAGTGCAGCGACCATGCCGTATCGTCATCGGCGTCGCGGAACAGCCGCGCGCGGATCGGCGCGAGGAAGACGGGATCGTCGAGCACGATGGCGACGAACTCGCCCGCACGCTCACCATGCCGGGTCCAGCCTGCGCCGACCTCCGGCCCGTCGCCGTCGCCAAGGTGAATACGGAAGTCCGGGGCATTCTCCGCCGCTGCCGGGTCGGCGGACAAGATGACGAACTCCGTGTCGAAGGACAGCGTACGGATGCGGCCCGCGAAGCCGGTGGCGGTGCGCGTGAAGGTGCCGATCTGCGGCATGGCAGGTCTCCTTAATAGTGCGGTTTCGGGAAGAGGATCGACAGTCAGCGCATCGCCGCGCGCCAAACGAAGCGCCCATCGCCGGCCTCGTCGGTGTAGATCGGCGTCGCCGTGCCGATGACCGTGGCGGCGGGCAGCGGACCGAAGTAGCGGCCATCGAGGCTGTCCGGCACGGAAGGGTTCATCAGGAAGACTTCACCCGAGGCGATGCGGCGGCAGCCCCGCCAGACCGGCAGCGGACGGCCGTGCCGGTCGCGGTCGAGCGCGTTCCCGAGCGGCGCTGCATCGACGGTGACGGTGTTGCCGACGCGACAGACGCGCTGGCCGGGCAGACCCACCACCCGCTTCATCAGCGGCGTGTCGAGCGGCAGATAGTGTCGCGTGGCGAGGAACCAGGCGAGCGGCTTCGGCGGTGTCACCGCGACCAGATCGCCGGTCGCCAGCCGCTTGGTTGGACGCAGCGCATAGAGGCCGACCGGCACGCTGGCGGAGGCGTTCCAAAGCAGGCGCGGCGTCACCTCGACCACGCCCATCACGGCGAGCGACAGGCTGGCGACGATCGCCGTCGCGACATAGCCGCGACGGCTCATCGCTCGATCTCCCGCCGCTTGAGCCACGCCCGGTGGCGCTCGGCGGTGTAGGCGCGCGGCTGTTCACCGGTCCCGATCCTGTTATGGACGTGCCGCCAGTGATCTGGCGCGGCGTCGCACGGATCAATGCCGGCGGCTTCCACCATGTCGATGTGGCGGAGCACCCGCTCGACCTTCGGCCAGCCTTCGACGTGCAGCAGGATGTCGCCACCGGGCCGGACGAACGGCAGCGTCTGATACGGCTCGCCCGGATCGGCCGCGCGCAGGATGTCGATGCGCGAGGCGACTGTACCGTAGTCGTTGGCGGCCCAGCGGACGAACGCGAATAGGCTGCCCGGCCGGAACGACAGGACACGGCGGCGGCGGTCGATAATCCGCTCGCCGACGTGTCGACCGAACCTGATCCAGTTCTCGACCCGCTTCTCGATGTGGGTCAGCTCGACATGGGTCAGGCTGTCGGACGGTCGCGCTGACGGCACGGCGAACGTGCCCGCGCGCATCGCAGCGGCGGTCATGGTCGGTCTCCTCGATGGTGGAAGTCGCGCCCCATCGCCGCGGCGAGCGCGGCTTCGGTGCGCAGGATGGCGCGGCCGATGACTTCGGGAATCTGCGGCAGGACGGCGTCGCCGAACGCCTCGACGATCAGGCTGGCGGCAGCCGGCCGGCGTCCATCGCCGAGCGCAAGGCGCGCGTCAGCCAGCCCGGCGGATAGCCCATCATCCAGCCGTAGGTGACGGGCAAGGTCCGCGAGGCTCCAGTCAGCCCGTGCGCCTTCAGCAGCGTCGCGACCGACCGGGCATAGGTCCAACGGTCCGGCGCCCGGCCGGTCATCGCCCCGTCGAGCACCGCGTCCATTGTCGGCGACTTGCGCCGGTCGTAGGCCGGCGACCATGCGTCCATCCGCCGGTCGCGCTTGGTCGGCGTCGGCAGCATGTCCGCCGCGTGCCGGAGCAGGTTCGGCGTGTCGATCTGCGCCTTCGCGCCGTTCGATCGCCTGCCGCTCTCGATCTCCTGCTGGCTCAAGCGCCGCCCGCCGTTCGGCTTCACCGGTGTCGGCAGCATCCCCGCATGACGGCTGGCATGGCCTTGCAACTGGCTGAGCACGTCGCCCCGGCCGCCCCGGTCCGCATCCGACCGCCGCGGCGTCGTCAGCAGCGCGGGCGGCGAGCTGGTCGGGGTCGAAGCCGAGGAGCCACGATCGTTTGCGCTCGTGGTTGGCGCCGAGGTCTCCAGCACCCACCACGCACGGTTCGCAGGCGTAGCCGAGCGCCGCCAGCGCATCGAGCAGCCGGTCCGCGCCGCGAGTTCTGAGATGAGCGCTGTTCTCAAAAGCGAACCAGCGAGGGCGGCAGTCTCCGACCAGCCGGACGGCTTCGAGGTAGAGCCGCGACCGCTCGCCGTCGACCCCACGCCCGCGCGTGTTGGCGACCGAGATGTCTTGGCAGGGCGGGCTGCCGACGACGATGTCGGGGAGGTATCCGAGGTCGGAAACAAGTCGAGCTGCCGTGAGGCCGCACACGTCCTCGTACAGGCGGACATGGGGATTGTTCTCCGCGTAGAGGATGCGCCGCCATTCGACGATCTCACACGCCGCCACGGTGACGAAGCCGGCGCGGTGCAGGCCGAGCGTCCAGCCGCCCGCCGCCGCGCTGAACAGGTCGAGCGCGCGCATCACTCGCACAGCCCATATTCGCTGTCGCAGAGCAGGCCATGCGCGTCGGCCTCGCGCCGCTCCAGGTCGACGAACAGGTCGTAGTTGCGCCCGCCACGGCCGGTGCGCGACCATTCGATCGCGCGATCGATCGTCGCTCGGCCGTGATCGTCACGGTCGCCCGGGACGGTCGGCGCGGGCAGCAGCGAGGTCGGCGTGCCCGCGACGGCGGTGCGGCGCGAGACGAGGCTGACCAGCCGCTCCCATTCGCGCACCCGGTCCACTTCGGCGGGAAAGCGCATCGACCAGGCGCGCAGCTCGCGCTTCCTAACCATGATGCAGGTCGAGCAGCCGACCCGGCTCATTCCCATCGTGTAGAGCGGGTTGTGCCGCAGGCCGTGGCGCGCGGAAATCGCAAAGGCGTCGGACGCCGACCAGCGGAAGATCGGTCGGTAGAGCACCTGCCGCGCGCCGGAGACATGATGCGACGACTGGATCGGCGGCTTCTTCGCCCGTGCCGGACTCTCGTCGGCGCGCTCGCCGATCCAGTCGATGACCGGCACGCCTGCGCCCAGCAGCGGGCGCTTGCGGTGCATCATCGGGATCAGCTTGGTCTCGTCGGTGCAGAAGCGCGTCTTGGTGCCGGGGAAGCGGCCGTGCAGCATCGCCATGTCGAGGAACGGGATGCCGGTCGGATGCAGCAGCCCCAGCGCCTGC
>NZ_LDTE01000105.1 GCF_001476905.1 Sphingomonas sanguinis
TCCCGCCTGCGGGAGGGGCTTACCGCGCCCCGCTTGCGAGCCCGCCCCCAACGCGCCTAGGTACGGAGCCGACCGACCGAGGAGCCCGAGATGCCGCCACTCCTAAACCCGGAAGAGCTCGCCGCCATCGCAGGCGAAGCGGACGTCCGCATCCTCGACGTCACCTACTTCCTCGACGATGCGGACGGCACCAAGGCCCGACGTGGCTTCGAGGACGGGCATATCCCCGGCGCCCGCTTCCTGCCGATGGGGGCGCTCGCCGATCCCGACAGCGACCTGCCGATGACATTGCCCCCGGCCGAGTATTTCGCCCATGTGCTAACCGAGGCGGGTGTCGGCCGTGCCGACCGGATCGTCCTCTACGACCGTTCCCCGCTGCACAGCGCCGCGCGGGTCTGGTGGCTGCTCAGCCTGTTCGGTGCGCCATCGGTGGCGCTGCTCGACGGCGGGCTGGAGGCTTGGGTAGCGGCGGGGCACCCGGTCATGGTCGGCCCGGCGGGCGCCCCCGAAGCCCCCGGCCTGTTCCTTACGCAAGCCGATCTGGCCCGCGTGCGCAGCCTTCGCGAGGTCCGCACCCATGTCGAGGCGGGCGATGCCCAGATCGTCGATGCCCGCTCGCCCGGCCGCTTCGCCGGGGCCGAGCCCGAACCGCGCCCGGGTGTCGAGCCCGGCCACATCCCTGGCGCGATCAACCTGCCCTATTCCCGCCTGTTCGAGGGCGATGGCCGCTGGAAATCCCCGGACGCCATCGCCGCCGAATTCGCCGCCGCCGGGGTCGATCCCGCAAAACCGATGGTCGCCACCTGTGGCTCCGGCATCACCGCCTGCGTCCTCGCCTTCGGGGCCGAGCGGATCGGCGGCCTGATGCCGGTCTATGACGGCAGCTGGACCGAATGGGGTTCCGACCCCAGCACCCCCAAAGCGAAAGACGCTTGAGACGATGACCGACGACGACCTGCCCATCAAGCCCGCCACCCGTCTGGTCCAGGCGGGCCGCCGCGCCGAATGGACCAAGGGCGTGGTCAACGTCCCCGTCTGGCGCGGCTCGACGGTGCTGTACGACAATGTCGCGCATATGCGCGCCACCGGTGCGGGCGATCTGCACGAGAAGCTGTTCTACGGCCGCAAGGGCCTGCCCACCCAATGGTCGCTGGCCGACGCGCTGACCAGCCTGGAGCCGGGGGCGGAGGCGACCTTCCTCTATCCTTCGGGCGTGGCGGCGATCGCGGCGGCGCTGCTGTCGGTGCTGTCGCCGGGTGACGAGCTGCTGCTGGTCGACAGCGCCTATGACCCGACGCGGGGGCTGGCGACCGGACTGCTGGCGCGGATGGGGATCACGACGCGCTTCTACGATCCGCTGGTGGGGGCTGGCATCGCCGAGCTGATCGGCCCGGCGACCCGCGCGATCTTCCTCGAAAGCCCCGGCTCGCTGACGTTCGAGGTGCAGGATATCTCCGCCATCGTCGACGTCGCCAAGGCGCGTGGGATCACGACGATCCTCGACAACACCTGGGCGACGCCGCTCTTCTTCCCCGCTATCGCCAAGGGTGTCGACCTGACGGTGCTGGCCTGCACCAAGTACATCGTCGGCCATTCGGACGCGATGTTGGGGTCGGTTACCGCCGCGCCATCGCACTGGTCGGCCTTGCGCGACACGAGTTTCCAATTGGGCCAGGTCGCCAGCCCGGACGACGCCTATCTGGGCAGCCGCGGGCTGCGCACCATGGGCGTCCGCCTTGCCCAGCATCAGGCCAGTGCGCTGACCATCGCCCAGTGGCTGGTCGAGCAGCCCGGCGTGGCGCAGGTGCTGCATCCCGCCTTGCCTTCCTGCCCCGGCCATGACGTGTTCGCGCGCGATTTTCTGGGGTCGAGCGGGCTGTTCGCTTTCGTGCTCGACGGTGGCAACGACGCCGCGCGCACCGCGATGCTCGATGGCCTCGCGCATTTCGGACTCGGGTTCAGCTGGGGCGGCTATGAGAGCCTCGCCATCCCCGCCGACCCGCATCGCTATCGCAGCGTGACGCGGCGCGAATTCGCCGGGCCGCTGATCCGGTTGCAAATCGGGCTGGAGGACACGGACGACCTGATCGCCGATCTCGACCGGGGGCTTGCCCGCTTCCGGGCCGCGCGCGGATGACCCTGTTCGAATGGCTTCAGGCGAGCGGCATCGAACTGCCGACCCGTGCCGAGGCCATGGAGGCGGCGGTCGCCTCGGTCCTGACGCTCGCCATGCTGGCGGGCGGCGTGATCGCGGGGCGCAAGCTCGGCCCGCCCATCGCCGCGATGGTGCAGCGCTTCACCATCGCCAAGGGCGAGGTGCTGTACGCGCGGATCTGCGCGATCACCCGGCATGGCACCGCCGCCTTCCTGCTGATGACGCTGGGCGCGATCTGGCCCTGGGATTCGCTGGCGGGGGTGCCGATCGGGCTGGCTCTGGGCGCGTCGGTGGCGCGCGCGGGGTTTCAGCTGCTGCGCGGACTGAACCTGCCGCGCTGGCTGGCCTGGGTCTTCGCCATCGTGTGTTTCGTGGCATTGTTCAGCCGCGAGATCGGGGGGCTGGAACCGGTCAGCCGCTTGGCCGAGCAGATCGGCTTTACCATCGGATCGCGGCGCTTCTCGGTCATGTTGCTGGTGACGATGCTGGTCACGGTGGTCGCGATCCTCGCCGTCACCCGTGCCGTCACGCGCATCACCGAGCAGTGGATCGGCCATGCGCGCGGGTTGGACCCGACGCAGAAGCTGCTGGCGCAGAAACTCGCCAGCATTGCCATCGTCGTCCTCGCCTTCTTCTTTGCGATGGACCTGCTGGAGATCGACCTGACCAGCCTGGCGCTGTTCTCGGGCGGGTTCGGACTGGCGATCGGGTTCGGATTGCAGAAGACGATCGGCAATCTGATCGCCGGGATCATCCTGCTGATGGACCGCTCGATCAAGCCGGGCGACGTCATCGCGCTTCAGAACGAGATCGGCTGGGTGAACAAGATCGGCGTGCGCGCCGTGTCGATCATCACCCGCGACGGCAAGGAGCATCTGATCCCCAACGAGAATCTGATGACGCAGGAGGTGGAGAACTGGTCCTATTCCGACCGCAACGTCCGCGTCCGCATTCCCGTGTCGATCGCTTATGACAACGACCTGAAGCTGGCGCAGGAACTGATGCTGCGCGCCGCACGCGAATCACCGCGTGTCCTGAAAAGCCCCAAGCCGACCGTCTGGCTGATGAGCTTTGGCGACTATGCGCTCCAGCATGAGATATTGGCGTGGATCAGCGACCCGGAAAGCGGCGTCGGCAATGTCCGTTCCGACGTGCTCAACCGCCTATGGTTCCTGTTCAAGGAGCATGGCATCGGCCTGCCCTATCCCCAGCGCGACATTCATATCCGTTCGCTGCCCACGGGGGTGCGGCATGAGAATCTCGACGCCTGATCTGTGTTATTCGCGCAACATCGCGTCATCATGGCATCACCGAGTGTTAGATTATACTTGTGCAGTGCACCACCGCCTGCCAATCTTCCAGACCTCGCTACGGCAGACGGTCCGCCGGGTTTCACCCGACACATAGAGGCCGCACCGGTGCGAGGTTGCAGGTGAGAACATCGAATTTCCGTTTGAAAGGGAAACGATGCGCTTCTCCACGATCCTCCTTGGCGGCCTCTCGCTGGTCGCCGCGACTCCCGCCTTTGCGCAGGACAGCGGTTCCGAAACCGCCGCGCCTTCGGCGATCACCGTCAGCGGCAGCGCCGCGGTCCTGACCGACTATCGCCTGCGCGGCGTGTCGCAGACCAACAAGAACGCCGCCGTCCAGGTCGCGATGACCGTTTCGCATGAAAGCGGATTCTATATCGGCACCTTCGCGTCGAACCTGGCGGGCTGGGGCACGTTCGGCGGCGCCAATATGGAGCTGGATGGCATTGCCGGGTACAAGCACACTTACGGCACCGCGACGGTCGATGCGGGCGTGACCTGGTACACCTATCCGGGCGGCGCGTCGGAAACCGATGTGGTCGAATTCTTCGGTCGCCTGTCGGGCACGGCGGGTCCGGCGACACTGACCGCCGGTGCCTATTACGCGCCCAAGCAGACCTCGCTCGGCAACTTCTCCAACACTTCGTACAGCCGGGGCCAGCGGTGGGATAACATCTATCTGACCGGCGACGGCGCGGCCGCCATCCCGAACACGCCGATCACCGCCAAGGCGCATATCGGCTATTCCAAGGGCAATCCGGGCCTGGGCCCCAACGGCACCAGCCTGTCGCCGACCGGCAGCTATTGGGACTGGTCGCTGGGCGCCGATGTCGCGGTTCACAAGAACCTGACCTTCAACGTGTCCTATGTCGACACCGACATCACCAAGGCGAAGGCCGCCTATATCCAGCCGAACTTCTCGCAATATCAGACGCCAGGGGGCGCCTCGATCTCGGATGCGACGGTGGTCTTCTCACTGACCGCCGCCTTCTGATCGACAGCGAAAGCGTTTCTTGGGGGGAGAAGGGCGGTGCCGATCGCGGTGCCGCCCTTTTTTCATGGTTTCGGGATTGGGGGTGAAAATCCCCCTCGCCTCGCGCCCCGGCAGCCCATAGGCTGTCCCCCGGATCGGTCCCGGCCCGCCATGGCGGCGGCTCTTGTCGGCCGCGTCCCGTGGAGCGCGCGATGATCCGGTTCCTTCCCTCCGCCCCTGCCCTGATCGCCTCGTTCGGCCTGGTGACCGCGTCCGGCGGCGCCCAGTCTCCCAAGACGAATGTTCCGCCACCCATTATTTCGGTCTCGAACCCCCGCGTCCTGATCCAATGGAGCCCCGGCGAGGTCCGGTGCGACGGCGCGGTGCTGGCCGGGCCATTGACGGTCCGGCGGCCCTGGAACCAGCTCGGTTGGGCGGGCGGGAACGGCGCGCGCAGCATCACGATCCGTTTCGCGATCGACGCCACCGGCCGACCTGTGTCGATCGGCCGGGGCGGCACCGACTTCGTGCCCTATTCCGACGATGTCGCGCCCGCGCTGACGGCCAGCCGCTTCGCCGAGCGCGCGCCGCATCAGGACTGCAGCATCACCTACACGATGCGCAGCAGCACCATGGCCGAGGCGGACGCGCCCGAGTTGATGTCCTACACCGTCCATCCGCTGTCGGGCCGCCTGCCCGAGGAGGGGTGGAAGCGGATTCGCGACGCGGCCGGGGATTGCCAGGACCCGCCACAACCGCAACCGCTGGAGCGGCATTATCCCGATTTCGCGACCATCCCGGCGACACCCGGCGTGCGCGACTGGTCGATGATCCGCTATGATGTCGATGCGTCGGGCAAGGTCCGTGCGCCGACCGTGCTGACAGGCACGGGCAACCGGGCGCTCGACGCCGCCGGGCTGAAGGCGATGCGCGAGTCGCGCTTCACCAAGGGCGCGCGCAAGGGCTGCCTCTATCCCTATTGGCGCATGGCGGCCAAGCTGCCCGCCCCCGACATGCCCGAGGCGATCCGCGAAACCAAGGTCGCGGGCCACTGCCCCGATCAGCATGGCTGGGCCGTCCCGCCGCAGCTGCGCTTTCCCGAACCCTATCGCCGCCGCTCGATCGAGGGTTGGGCGGTGATCCGCTATGACGTGGCCCCCTGGGGCGAGACGGGCAACTGGACGGTGGTCGACGCCCAACCCTCGGCCGATTTCGGGACCCAGGCGATCGCGATGATCCGCGCCGCCCGCCTGCCGACCAGCGACCAGGGCTATACCGGCTGCATCGACCGGGTGCGCTTCAACATGGGGCCGCCCGCGCCCGGT
>NZ_LDTE01000106.1 GCF_001476905.1 Sphingomonas sanguinis
CTTCATCACCCCGCGCACGCCGCCGCCGCCGGGCTCGCCGCTGGGATCGGCGCGGTCCCAGGCGATATAGTCGAAGGCGGCATCCGATCCCGCCTCACGCTCGATCGCCTCGAACGCGGCGCAGATCCGGTCGCGCAAGCTTTCGAACCAGAGGCGGGCGGCGTCCTGCTCGGCATCGAGCGCGATATCGGGGGTTCGGCTGGTCATGACGCGGGGATTCTGGGCGGGGGCGGGGGTCAGGGTCAACCCGGCATTTGGTCCCAGCCGGTCTGACGGCGCGCCTCGGCCAGCAATATACCGCCGGTGATGGCGACATTGAGCGAGCGGACGCCGCTGCGCATCGGCACGCGCACACGGATATCGGCGGCATCGTGGACGGCCTCGGGCACCCCGGCCCCCTCCGAGCCGAGCAGGATCACGTCGTCGGGGCGGAAGACCATCTCGGGCAGGGGGATCGCGCCCAGCGTCGTCGCCAGCACGATCCGCCCTTGCGTGGCGGCGCGAAAGGCGTCCCAATCGGCATGACGTACCACGTCGGCCAGCGTGGCATAGTCCATCGCCGAGCGGGCCAGCGCGCGGTCGGAATAGGGAAAGCCCATCGGCTCGATCAGGTCGACCGCGACCCCGAAACAGGTCGCGGTGCGGATCAGCGTGCCGACATTGCCCGCGATATCGGGCTCATGAAGCGCGAGGCGCATCAGTGGCCCGGAAAGGATACCAGCGCGTCGACCGCGATGTCCTCGGCCCGCAGCGCGTCCGCGCCGCCCAGGTCGGGCAGGTCGACCAGGAACTGGGCCTGGTTCACCACGCCGCCCGCCTTGCGGATCAGACGGACGGCGGCGCGCGCCGTGCCGCCGGTGGCGATCAGGTCGTCGACCAACAGGACACGGGCCCCGGGGACCAGCGCGTCCTCATGGATGGCGATCCGGTCCTGGCCATATTCCAGCGCATAATCCTCGGCGATGGTCGCGCCGGGCAGCTTCCCGTCCTTGCGGATCAGGAGGACGCCCGCGTTCAGCGGCACGGCGAGCGCGGCGGCGAACAGGAAGCCGCGCGCCTCGATCCCGGCGACCAGATCGACGGGGCCTCGCGTCGCGGCGACCATCCGCTCCACGGTGCGCGCGACACCGGTCGGATCGAGCAACAGCGTGGTGATATCGCGGAACTGGATGCCGGGCTTGGGGAAGTCCGGGATCGTGCGGATCAGGGCTTTCAGGTCGTCATTCGCGCTCATGCGCCGCGTCATGGGCCCATGGAGGGCAGGGGTAAAGGGGGGATGGCCATGGTCCCCGCAAGCATCAGGGGCGGAGGGCGGCCAAAGAAAAAGGGCGGCTCCCGTGTCGGAAGCCGCCCCAGGCGCTCGTACGGGCTTGCCCGATCTCAGTGTTTCACGTCGCGCCAGACATTCTGATACGCGCCCCAGGCCAGGAAGCAGAAGATCAGGATGAAGACAACCGCCCCGATCCCGGCCGAATGGCGCGCCTCCAGCTTGGGCTCGGCGGTCCAGGTCAGGAAGGCGGCGACGTCCTTGGCCATCTGGTCGCGGGTCGCCAGCGTACCGTCGGTATATTGCACCTGGCCATCCGAGGTCAGGGGCGGCGGCATCGCGATGTTGAGGTTCGCGAAATAGGGGTTGTAGTGCAGGCCGGTAGGCGTCTTGATGTCCGGGAACTTGCGCAGCAGCTCGGCGGGCTGGTTGCGATAGGCGTCGGGGCCGACCAGCGAATAGATGTAGTTCGTGCCGTCATGCCGCGCCTTGGTCATCAGCGACAGGTCGGGCGGCAGCGCGTTGTTGTTGGCCGCGCGCGCCGCGACTTCGTTGGCGAAGGGCGAGGGGAAGTGGTCGGCGGGCACGTTCTTGCGCGTCGTCGCCTCGCCCGTCTCCGGGTTGATGCTCGGCTGTTCGATCACCCACTGGTTGGCGATCGCCTTCACCTCGGGGTCGTTATAGCCGAGATCCTTCAGGTCGCGGAACGCCACCAGCCGCAGCGAGTGGCAGGCGGCACAGACCTCCTTATAGACTTGGAACCCGCGCTGGAGCTGGCGGCGGTCGAAACGGCCCATGATGCCGTCCGAGGCCAGATGCGCCTGTTTCGGATGAAGGTGGAACTCCTCCTCGGCCGTGGGGGCGGGCGGCTCGGAGACGAGTCCCGAGATGCTGCCCCACAGCGCGATGGCAAGGACGAAGGTGAAGGCCGCCCCGACCAGGAATGCGATGCCACGAACCATGTTCTTTTATCCTCTCTCGGTTCGGGTCAGGCCGAGGCCGCAGGGGTTAGGGCCGACTTGGTGGGGGCCGTACCGCCATGCTTGGCCAGCACCGCCTCGGTGATCGAGTTGGGCAGCGGTGCCGGGCGCTCCGTCCGGGCGATCCAGGGCAGGATCACCAGGAAGTGGAGGAAATAATAGGCCGCCGTGACCTGGCTGAGGATGATGAAGAAGGGCGTCGCGGGCGAGCCCCCGCACCAGCCGAGCAGCAGCACGTCGACCACCAGCACCCAGAAGGCGACCCGCGCCTTGGGCCGGAAATTGTTCGACCGCACCGGCGAGCTGTCCAGCCAGGGGAGGAAGAACAGCAGCAGGATCGACCCGAACATCGCCAGCACGCCCCACAGCTTGGCGGGCAGGATGAAGTCGGCGGTGAAGGCGCGCAGGATCGCGTAGAAGGGCCAGAAATACCATTCGGGCACGATATGCGCCGGGGTCGAGAGCGGGTTCGCCGGGATATAGTTGTCCGGATGCCCCAGATAATTGGGGAAGAAGAACAGCATCACCGCAAAGACCAGCAGGAACACGCCCAGCCCGACCGCATCCTTGGCGGTGTAATAGGGGTGGAACGGCACGGTATCCTGCTCGCCCTTCACGTCCACGCCGGTCGGGTTGTTCGAGCCGGGGATATGCAGCGCCCAGATGTGCAGGATGATGACGCCCGCGATCACGAAGGGCAGCAGATAGTGGAGCGAGAAGAAGCGGTTCAGCGCGGCATTGTCCGGTGCGAAACCGCCCAGCAGCCAGATGCGGATGGTATCGCCGACCAGCGGGATCGCCGAGAAGAAGCCGGTGATGACCTGCGCGCCCCAGAAGCTCATCTGCCCCCAGGGGAGCACATAGCCCATGAAGGCGGTCGCCATCATCAGGAGGAAGATGACCACGCCGAGCAACCACACCATCTCGCGCGGGGCCTTGTAGGACCCGTAATAGAGGCCGCGAAAGATATGGGTGTAGACGACGATGAAGAACATCGACGCGCCGTTGGCGTGGGCATAGCGCAGGAACCAGCCCGCATTGACGTCACGCATGATGCTTTCGACCGAGTCGAAGGCGACACCCGCATTGGCGGCATAGTGCATCGCGAGCACCACGCCGGTGATGATCTGGATGGCAAGGGCGGCCCCCGCCAACACGCCGAAATTCCAGAAATAATTCAGGTTGCGCGGCACCGGATAACCCGCACCCACCGCGTTGTAGACGAGGCGCGGCACCGGCAGCTTCTCGTCCAGCCAGCGCATGAGCGGCTGTTTCGGTTCGTAATGCTTGGCCCAGGGAAAGCTCATCTCTCGGTTCTCCCTTAAGCCGCCGCGCCGACCGTGACGGTCGTGTCGCTGTCGAATTTGTAATCGGGCACGAACAGGTTCTTCGGGGCTGGACCCTTGCGAATGCGCGCGGCGGTGTCATAGGCCGAGCCGTGGCAGGGGCAGAAATAGCCGCCATAGGGGCCCTTGTTCTCGCCCTCGCCCGCGCCCAGCGGCACGCAGCCCAGATGGGTGCAGACGCCCAGGGTGATCAGCCAGTTCTTCTTGCCCGGCTTGGTCCGTTCCGCCAGCGTCTGCGGATCGCGCAACTCGGACAGCGGCACGGCGTCCGCCTCGGCCATTTCCTTGGGCGTCAGGTTTCGGACGAATAGGGGCTGCTTGCGAAAGCTGGTCTTGATCGCCTGGCCCGGTTCGATCTTCGACAGATCCACTTCGGTCGTCGATTGCGCGAGCACATCGGCCGAGGGATTCATCTGGTTGATCAGCGGTAGGACAATCGCGACGGCGCCCACGCCAGCGAAAGAAGCGGCGGCGACGTTGATGAAGTCGCGGCGACGGGGATCATGGACCTCTTCCTGGAATGGCTCCGGCGCTTCGCCGGGGGGTACGGTGTTCTCCGTCATCGCCATTCGTCCTGTCCCTCCACCTTCGCTCGCGTGCGCACTGGTACGCTGTCGGGGGTCGTGCCGGATTGATCCCGGTCATGCGCCGCCCATTTACTCCACCGCCCATGATGAACGGTACTTCAGGTTAGCCTTGCTTGAGCCGCTTTGCCAATCCCCCTTCGTCGCCCGCCATCCCCTTCGTCACCGTCGTTCATGGGCGATGCATCGGCCAGCGCGCAGGAACCATGATGATGCGCCCGGGTTGACCGGTGATGGACGTGGGATTGCGGACCCCTGCCGCGGTCCGCGATGACAGGCCAGGGGCTTGGAGAGGGACGATGGTCCTGGGTCGGAAATCTTTGGCGGCGGCGATGTTCGCCGGTCTGATGGCGCTGGGCGGTTGTACCGACGGCTATGGCTATAGCGGTGTGTCGGTCGGCGCGGGATATGGCGGCGGCTATGCGCCCGGCTATTATGGCGGGGGCTATGGTTACGCGCCGTCCTATTTTGGATGGTACGACAATTTCTATTATCCGGGCACCGGCGTCTATGTCTACGACCGGTATCGTCGGCCTTATCGCTGGAACGACGGTCAGCGCGCCTATTGGGAAGGGCGGCGCGGGGCGTGGAGC
>NZ_LDTE01000107.1 GCF_001476905.1 Sphingomonas sanguinis
GGAGGGGCGTGCTTGGGGCGGGTGGCGTGCCCAAACAAAAAGGGGGAGCCTCTTTCGAGACTCCCCCTTCCTTCAGCTCTCGCGGAAGAATTACTCTGCGGTCGCCTTGATGATCTTGCCCGGATTGCGGGGCGGCTCGCCCTTGGGCAGCGCGTCGACATGTTCCATGCCGCTCTCGACCTGACCCCAGACCGTGTACTGGCGGTCGAGGAAGCGCGCATCGTCGAAGCAGATGAAGAACTGCGAATTGGCCGAGTTCGGATCGTTGGTCCGCGCCATCGAGCAGGTGCCGCGCACATGTGGCTCGGCGTTGAATTCCTGCTTCAGGTTCGGCTTGTCCGAACCCGACATGCCGGTGCCGGTGGGGTCGCCGCCCTGCGCCATGAAGCCGGGGATCACGCGGTGGAACACGACGCCGTCGTAAAAGCCTTCATTGGCAAGGCCGCCGATGCGCGCGACATGCTCGGGCGCCAGGTCGGGGCGCAGGGTGATGACGACATCGCCGCTCTCGAGCGTCAGGGTCAGCTTGGAAAAGGTCTCGGCCATAAGGGTTCTTCCTTGGTTGATGGTGCGCAGGTAGGCGTTCACACGCCCGCTGGCAAATGCCGCCGTCGCAGTTTAGAGGCGTGACATAGCGTTCATGATCGATCGAGGGAGGCCGAGATCAGCGACACCGAACTCCCCGAACTCGAAACCGAGACCTCGCTTCCCGAAACGCAGCTGGACGAGGATGACCGGCTGAAGCCCGAATATGTCACCAGCGTGCTCGCCGCGCTGGAGGATGGCGACGACGAGGGCGCGCGGGCGCTGGTCGAGCCGCTCCACCCCGCCGATATCGCCGACCTGTTCGAGCTGGTCGGCGACGAGGAACGCGTCAACCTGGCGCGGGCGGTCACCGACCTGCTGAACGGCGACGTCTTCGCCGAGATGAACGACTATGTGCGCGAGCAGCTGATCCAGGCGCTCGAACCGCATGAAGTCGCCGATATCGCGTCGGAACTCGACACCGACGATGCGGTCGCGATCATCGAGGACATGGACGAGGACGAGCAGCGCGCGGTGCTGCGCGCGCTCGACCCCGACGACCGTGCCGCGATCGAGGAGGCGCTGTCCTTCCCCGAGGAGTCCGCCGGTCGCCTGATGCAGCGCGAGCTGATCGCGGTGCCCGAGCATTGGACGGTCGCCCAGACGATCGAATTCCTGCGCGACGACGAACAGCTGACCACCGATTTCTGGGAAATCTTCGTCGTCGATCCCGGCCACCGGCCGATCGGGACGTGCCAGCTGTCCTGGATTCTCCGGGCACCGGGCGGCATCGCGATCGGCGACGTGATGAAGCGCGAACAGACGCTGATCCCGGTCGACATGGACCAGGAAGAGGTCGCGCTCCGCTTCCAGAAATATGCGCTGATCTCGGCCGCCGTAGTCGATGCCAGCGGGCGGCTGGTCGGCATGATCACCGTCGACGATATCGTCCATATCATCCAGCAGGAGGCGGGCGAGGACGTGCTGCGCCTGTCGGGTGCGGGCGAGGGCGACATCAACGAGCCGATCCTCGACAGCTATAAGAGCCGCGTCCGCTGGCTGATCGCCAACCTCGTGACCGCGATGGTCGCCTCATCGGTGATCGCGGCGTTCGAGGGGACGATCGCGCGGATGGTGGCGCTCGCCACGCTGATGCCGATCGTGGCGGGCGTCGGCGGCAATGCGGGGACGCAGACGCTGGCGGTGACGGTCCGGGCGCTGGCGACCAACCAGCTGACCCAGTCGAACACGGCGCGCGCGATCATGCGCGAAATCCGCGTGGCGATGATGAACGGCCTGACCGTGGCCGCCGTGATCGGGATCGGCGTCAGCCTGGTCTTCGGCAATCCCGCGCTGGGCATGGTGATCGCCGCGGCGATGCTGACCAACATCATCATCGCGGGGCTGGCGGGCGTGCTGGTGCCCGTCACGCTGGACCGGTTCGACGCCGATCCGGCGGTGGCGTCGTCGGTGTTCGTGACGATGACGACGGACTCGATCGGCTTCCTGGCGTTTCTGGGCCTGGCGACGGCGTCGGGCCTGACGGGGTAAAGAATTCCTCCCCTGCAAGGAGAGTTGGCAGGCCGAAGGCCTGACGGAGGGGTGTCGCGCTCTCGATAGGGGGACACCCCTCCACCATGCTGCGCATGGTCCCTCTCCCCTTGCAGGGGAGGAATTTCAACGATTTCTGCCTCCGATCAAAACTATGGCGGTCGCGTCACACCATGCTTATGATCGTCCCCCGCGCAGCCGGGGGGCCGCGTTCGTTCCACCACCCGCCCCAAAGCGGCCCAGTTAAGCAGCGCGCATGAATCGTTTTGCCATCGGTATCGCAGGCATAGTTGTCATTCTGGCCATCGCGGTGGCCCTGTCGACCGACCGGCGCGCCATCCGGCTGCGCGTCGTCGGCGCGGCCTTTGCGCTGCAGGCGGGGATCGCGGTCCTCATCCTCTATGTCCCCTGGGGCAAGCATGTGCTGCAATGGCTGTCGGGCGGGGTCGCAGGACTTCTCGGCTATGCGAACGAGGGGACCAAGTTCCTGTTCGGCGCACTCGCCTCCGATCCGCTGGGCCGCAACTTCGCGATCCAGGCGCTGCCGGTCATCATCTTCTTCGCCGCGCTCGTCTCGATCCTCTATTATCTGGGGATCATGCAGCTGGTCGTGCGCTGGCTGGGCGGGGCGATCGAGAAGGTGATCGGCGTGTCGAAGGTGGAGTCGCTCTGCGCCGCCGCCAACGTATTCGTCGGCCAGTCCGAATCGCCGCTCGTCATCCGCCCCTATCTGGCGAGCCTGACCCCGGCACAGCTGTTCACCGTGATGACCAGCGGCATGGCGGGCGTCGCGGGCACGATCCTGGCGGCCTATGCCTCGATGGGCATCTCGATCGAATATCTGCTGGCGGCCAGCTTCATGGCAGCGCCGGGCGGCATCCTGATGGCCAAGATCATCATGCCCGACCGGATCGAACCGCCCGCCGGTCAGCTGCCGCTGGGCGATGTGATCGAGGACGAGAAGATCGCACTGGCCGAAGCGACCCATGACGAGGAAAAGCCCGCCAACATCATCATGGCCGCCGCCCAGGGTGCGCAGACCGGCGTGAAGCTGGCCGTCGCGGTCGGCGCGATGGTGCTGGCCTTCGTTGCGCTGGTCGCGCTGGCCAACGGCCTGCTCGGCAGCCTGGGCAATCTGGTCGGCATTCCGGGCCTGAGCTTCCAGGCGCTGCTGGGTTATGTGTTCCAGCCGATCATGGCGCTGCTCAACGTGCCGTGGAAGGAAGCGGGCATCGCGGGCGGCCTGTTCGGCGAGAAGATCGTGCTCAACGAGTTCGTCGCCTATATCGACCTGGGCAAGCAGGCCGCACAGCTGTCGCCGCGCACGGTCGCGGTGGTCACCTTCGCGCTGTGCGGTTTCGCCAATTTCTCGTCGATCGCGATCCAGATGGCGGTGACGGGTAGCCTCGCCCCCAACCAGCGCCCGACCATCGCCCGCCTGGGTATCCGCGCGCTGGTCGCCGGGAGCCTCGCGAATTTGATGTCGGCGGCGCTGGCCGGTCTGCTGATCGCGTAAATTCCTCCCCTGGAAGAGGAGGTGGCAGGGCGAAGC
>NZ_LDTE01000108.1 GCF_001476905.1 Sphingomonas sanguinis
GCCGGCACCCTCCCTCCCAGCCCCCCGTGCCGCGGCCAAGGCCGCTCCGGTCGCCGCACCGGCGCTGCGCGTGGCCAGCGACCGGCCGCCGCTCGATCCGCGCCTGACCTTCGATCGCTTCGTGGTCGACTCGTCGAACCGCGTCGCGTTCAACGCCGCACTGTCGCTGGCCGAGCCGGGCCCGCCGCGCTTTAGCCCGTTGTTCCTTCATGGCGGCACTGGGCAGGGCAAGACCCACCTGATGCATGCCATCGCCCATGCCTTTCTCGAGTCGCATCCCGAAGCGGTCGTGCTGTGCATGTCGGCCGAGCGGTTCATGTTCGATTTCGTCGCCGCGATGCGCGCGCGCGATACGCACAGCTTCAAGTCGCGGCTGCGCTCCGCCGATCTGCTGCTGATCGACGATCTTCAGTTCATCGCGGGCAAGGATTCGACCCAGGAAGAATTCTTCCACACGGTCAACGAACTGGTCGGTGCGGGCAAGCGGCTGGTCATCTCGGCCGATCGTTCGCCCCAGTCGCTCGATGGCGTGGAGCCGCGCATCATCGGTCGTCTGGGTGCTGGGCTGGTGGCCGACATCAAGGCGCCCGACCTGACGCTGCGCCGGACGATTCTGAACCGCAAGGTCGCCGATCTGCCCGAGATTCAGGTGCCGACGGATGTGCTGGACCTGCTGGCCTCGCGCATTCGCGGCAATATCCGCGAGTTGGAGGGCGCGCTGAACCGCGTCGTCGCCTATGCGCAACTGACCGGCGACAAGATCGACATGGAATTCGCCGTCGCCACGCTGGGTGAGGTGCTGCGCGGCGCACAGCGGCGGATCACCATCGATGAAATCCAGAAGCTGGTCAGCCGCCATTTCGAGCTGAAGCCGCTCGACCTGGTCTCGGCCCGCCGGGCCCGCGCGATCGCCCGCCCGCGCCAGATCGCCATGTATTTGGCCAAGCGCCTGACCACCCGCTCGCTGCCCGAGATCGGCCGCAAGTTCGGCGGGCGCGATCACTCGACCGTCATCTATGCGGTGCGCAAGATCGAGGAATTGCGCGATACCGACCGCGATATCGACAATGCGGTCCGGGTGCTGATGAAGGAACTGGAGGGCTGAGGCTCTCTTGCGCATTTCGGGGCGTGGGCTTCGACTTCGCTCAGCCTGAACGGCCGTTGAGGTAAGCCTGATTCCCTACTCCGTTCCGCCTGAGCGAAGTCGAAGGCCATGGACTGACGCACCGCCAAGATCGTCAACAACCTGATCGGGCGTGGGTGAGCGGACGTAGCGGATAACCCGGTCCTCAAGCCCCGTCAGCACGCCAACGATATTTGGTCGCACCGTTCGACGCCAGCGCCAGCAATGAACCAGAAATCCCCAGTCGAACCGTTCCGGGCATCCTTCGGCACTGTCTGGACGGATTTCTCCGCGGTACTTCGCAATACGCCAGAGAACGCGGGGGATGGTGAGACGGCGCGGAAGATCGAGCCAAATAATCCGATCGGCCCGCGCCAGGCGATCGCCGATTCCAGAGCCGTAGCGGGCATTGGCGCAATTGCCGTCGATCACCCATGCGGGCTTGGCAGCCAAGGCGGTTAGATCGGCGATCAATGCTTCGGTTGGACGGGGAGTCCAGCCCGGATCGTGGAAGAACATGTCTGTATGCCAGACCGGCAGTCCCAGCCGCTCACCCAATTGCCGGGCCAGCGTCGACTTGCCGCTGCCCGGCGGCCCCATCACCATGATCCGGGTGGGGACCTTAGTGATGGGGCCGGGGGGCATCAGATTTGCAGACCCATGGTCCGCTGCACATCGAGCAGCAGCGGCGCGGCGAGATCGCGCGCCTTCTCGGCCCCGCGTTTCAGGATACGCCCGACCTCGCCGCGATCGTCCAGCAACCGGGTCAGCCGCTCGCGGATCGGGCCCAGCGTGGCGACCGCCAGATCGGCCAGCTCGGGCTTGAACGCGCCAAAGCCCTGGCCTGCGAATTGCGCCAGCACATCGGCGGGCGCACGGTCGGCCAGCGCGGCATAGATGGTGATCAGGTTGCGCGCCTCGGCGCGGCCCTCCAGCCCCTCCATCGTGTCGGGCAGGACGTCCGCGTCGGTCTTGGCCTTGCGGAACTTCTCGGCGATCTGGTCATCACTGTCGATCAGCTTGACCAGCGACATTTCCGACGGGTTCGACTTGGACATCTTCGACGCACCGTCGCGCAAGCTCATAATGCGCGGCGCCGCCTTGCTGATGAACGGCTCGGGCAGGGTGAAGAGCTCGCGGCCATAGTCATTGTTGAACTTGGTCGCGATGTCGCGGGCCAGCTCCAGATGCTGCTTCTGGTCCTCGCCGACGGGGACGTGGGTCGCATTGTAGAGCAGCACGTCGGCGGCCATCAGCACCGGGTAATCGTACAACCCGACGCTGGCGCCCTCGCGGTTCTTGCCAGCCTTGTCCTTGAACTGGGTCATGCGGTTCAGCCAGCCGACGCGCGCGACGTTGTTCAGCAGCCAGCCGAGCTCGCTATGCTCCGGCACGCGGGTCTGGTTGAACAGGATCGAGCGTTCGGGGTCGATTCCGGCCGCGATCAGCGTCGCGGTCATCTCGATGGTGTTGGCCGCCATCGCCTCGGGCGCGATCCATTCGGTCAGGCCGTGCAGGTCGGCGATGAAGTACATCGTCTCGCCGCCCCGGGCCTGGATGTCGTCCTGCATCGCCACCCACTGCTTCACGGCACCCAGATAATTGCCGAGATGAAGGTTGCCTGTGGGCTTAATGCCGGAAACGACGCGCATGATGGTCCTCAACTGTTGCGGCGAACGAGCCGCTTGATGTCTCCGAGACGGAAGGCGCCCGTCACGAAGGTCGCGACCGCATAGACCAGCATCCCCGTCGCGACCAGCACGATGAGCGCGCCCCAGCGCTCGAGGTTGGTGCCGGTGACATAGGGCTGGAACCGTGCGTTGAGCAGCGCCATCGCCCCGCCCATCAGGAGGGCGGCGAGCAGCATCCGCCAGCTGCGCCGCCGCAACTGCGCGTCCGCCACGAAATGCCCGCGCCGCGCCAGCGTGCGATAGAGCAGCACCACATTGACCGTCGAGGCGATGGCGGTCGCCAGCGGCGGCCCCATATGGCCCAGCCACCAGATGAAGATCAGGTTCAGCCCCAGATTGACCAGCATCGACCAGGTCGCATAGCGCACCGGCGTCCGGGTATCGGCGCGTGCGTAATAGCCGGGCGTCAGCACCTTCACGAGGATATAGCTGGGCAGGCCGATCGAGAAGGCGGCGAGCGCCTGTGCGGTATAATAGCTGTTGGTCGCGGTGAACTTGCCATGTTCGAACAGCGCGGCGACGATCGGCTGGCCGCAGACGATCAGCGCGACGGTCGCGGGCAGGGTGAGCAGCAGCGCCAGCTCCATGCCCCGGTTCTGCGTCTCCATCGCCTCGACCTCCTTGCCCGCGCCCAGCAGACGCGAGACGGTGGGCAGGAGGACGGTGCCGAGGCCGATGCCGATCAGCCCGAGCGGCAACTGGTTCAGCCGGTCGGCGGCGTAGATATAGGATACCGACCCCTCGGGCAGGAAACGGGCGGCGAGGGCGGTCGAGATGACGAGGTTGATCTGCACCGCGCCCGCGCCGGCGGCGGCGGGCAGGATCAGCTTCATCAGCCGCTTCACGTCGTCATTGATCACCGGCCGCTTCAGCCGAAGCCGGACGCCCGCCCGGCGGCACGCCCACCACAGCCAGACAAACTGCAGGATGCCCGCCACCGTCACCGCGATCGCCTGGTTGCGGGCGGTCGCCATCGGATCATGCGTGTGGAAGAACAGCACGGCGACGATCAGCGTCAGGTTGAGCAGGATCGGTGCGGCCGCATTCACCCAGAAACGATGCAGCGAATTGAGGATGCCGCCCAGCAGCGACACCAGGCTGATGAACAGCAGATAGGGGAAGGTCAGGCGGTTGAGCAGGACGATATAGTCGAACTGCGCAGGCGTCCCCTTGCCGTAACCGAAGGTCTGGACCCAGGTGACCGGCCAGGCGGCCAGTTCGACCAGCGCGGTCATGACGATCAGCACCGGCAGCAGGACCGATAGCGCATTCTCGGCAAAGGCCAGGCCGTGCGCCAGGCCCGAGCCCTCCGCCGCCTTGTCCCCTTCGGCCACCTTGCGGTTGAACATCGGGATGAAGGCGGCGGAAAAGGCGCCCTCCGCGAAGAGGGCGCGGAACATGTTGGGGAGGCGAAACGCGATCTGGAACGCGTCGGAAGCGAAGTTCGCGCCCACGAAGCGGAAGAACAGCGAGTCGCGAACCAGACCAAGCACCCGGCTGGCCAGAGTCAGCCCGCCGACCGAGCCCAGTGCCTTGGTCAGGTTCATGTGTCAGCCGGGATCAGGCGTGGCCGGTTTCCGGGGTGTTCGGCTGGGCGGTGCCCGCCTGCGCCTCGGCCTGCTGCAGGTACAGCTGCGCGAAGTCGATCGGCTCCAGCATCAGCGGCGGGAAGCCGCCGTCGCGGACCGCATCGGCCAGCACGCGGCGGGCGAACGGGAACAGCAGGCGCGGCGCTTCGCCCAGCATGAAGGGCTGGATCTGGTCGACCGGCACATTGCGGAAGCCGAAGAGACCGGCATAGCTGAGGTCGACGATGAAGGCGGTCTTGCCCTCGGACTCGGCGCGAACCTCGATCTTCAGGGTCAGTTCGTGGACGTCCTCACCGACCTGCACGGCCGAGATGTTGAACTGCACGTCGATGCCGGGTGCGGTCTGCGCCTGATAGATGGCGGGCGCGTTCGGATTCTCGAACGACAGATCCTTCACATATTGCGAGATCATGCCGGCGGTGGGGGCCGTGTCGTCGCCCTCGGCGGTCGGCGCCTCGAAGCCCTGCGGCAAACCCTGTTCGTCCATCGTCAATACCTTCTTGCGTGAGATCAAGTGGGGATAGGGAACCGAAAGGGCGGGTCCGCGCGTTCGGCCATATGGCCGTTGCGCGTAGCAGCGGGCCGATACGGATTCAACCTTGCCCACCTGTTCCGGGCGGCCGGGTTTTCTTTGGTCGGCCATGCGCCTATATCGGCCCTGATAGTGAAAGGCGCTTGTGTTGTTATTCTACGTCGTCCTCCTCGCCATGGTTGCGCTCTTCCTCGCGCTGAGGCTCTACAGCGTGCTGGGCAAGCGGACCGGTCATGAACAACAGCCGCTGGCGCGCAGCGCCGACGATCGACCGCTGCCTGTCACATTGCCGCGTGCACCCGAACCCGCGCAGGCGGCGACGCCAGTGGTGAACCGCAACATCGACCCGCAGGCCGAACAGGGCCTGCGCGCGGTGATCGCGGGCGAGCCGGGCTTCGACGTGGCGCAGTTCCTGAACGGTGCGCAGAGCGCCTATCGCATGACGCTGGAAGCCTTTTGGAAGGGTGACGAGGACATGCTGGCCGATCTGGTCGAAGCCGACGTGCTGGCCGCGTTCTCCGAGGCGATCGAGCAGCGGCGTGAGGCCGGGCAGACGCTCGACAACCGCCTGATCCGGGTCGACAGCGCCAAGATCGTCGACGCGCAAGTGCAGGGCCGCGAGGCGCGCATCACCGTGCGTTTCGATGCCGATATAGCCGCCGTCACGCGCGATGCAGACGGCAATGTCATTGCCGGTTCGCTGAGCGATGCTGTCGAGACGCACGACGTCTGGACCTTCGCCCGGATGCTGAAGAGCGGCGATCCGAACTGGAAGCTCGTCGACACCGACGAAGCTTGAGCCGGTCTGACGGGGGAGTGCGCGCGATGAGGGGGTATCGCATCGCGACCATGGTCGCGCTTTCGGTCGGTCTGTCCGCTTGCGCGGGACGGATCGTTCCGCCGGGCGCTGTAGAGTATCCGTCCGGTCCGCGGAACCAGGCGCCCCGTCCGGAGCCGCGCCCACGTCCCGGCCATTCGGCCGCGCAACCCGTCGGCCCGACCGTTTCGCGTGTGCCGAACGGCCCTGTCCGCATCGTCCCCGCAACGCCCTTGCCCCCGACGCCGGTGGTGGGGGTGGCTGGCGCGGCCACGGCGGCACAGGCGGGCATCATCGCTGGACCGCCGGTCGCCTCGCTGCCGATGACCGAGGATCAGGCGGAAGCCGCGCGGGCGGCCTTTGCCTTGTCCTGCCCCGGTCTGATGCGCCGCACCGATGCCAGCGGCCTGACGCAAGGGGCCGACTGGCAGGCTGCCTGCCAAGCCGCCGCCATCGTGCCGCGCGGGGGTGCCCGCGATTTCTTCGCGCGTTATTTCGAAGCGGTGCAGGTCGGCGACGGCCGTTCGCTCGCGACCGGCTATTATGAGCCCGAAATTGCGGGCTCGCGTGAGCGGCGCTCGGGCTATGAGGTGCCGATCTATGCCCGGCCGCGCGACCTGATCGATGTCGATCTGGGTGCCTTCACGGCCGACCTGAAGGGCAAGAAGATACGCGGCAAGGTGCAGGGCACCAACCTCGTCCCTTATGACGACCGGACCGCGATCGAGCAGGGATCGCTGGAGGGGCGGGCGCCGATCCTGGCCTGGGGGGCGGACCCGGTCGAAGTGTTCTTCCTGCAGATCCAGGGTTCGGGGCGTCTGCGGCTGCCCGACGGCGGCATCATGCGGATCGGCTATGATACGCAGAACGGCCGCGACTATACCGGCATCGGCGCGCTGATGAAGGCGCGCGGGCTGCTGGGGCCGGGCCAGACCTCGATGCAGGGGATCGTCGCCTGGCTGCACGACCATCCCGAGGAAGGCCGCGCGATCATGCGCGAGAATAAGAGCTTCGTCTTCTTCCGCGAGCTGAACGGTGCGCCGCAGGGGGCGATGGGCTATGCGGTGACCGGGCAGGTCAGCGTGGCGGCGGACCCCAAATTCGTGCCGCTGGGCGCGCCGGTCTTCCTGTCGATGGACCGGCAGGATGCGACCGGTCTGTGGGTCGCGCAGGATACCGGCGGCGCGATCAAGGGCTCCAACCGCTTCGACACCTTCTGGGGCGCCGGCGATACGGCGCGGGCCGTCGCTGGCGGCATGTCGGCGCGCGGCACCGCCTTCCTGCTGCTGCCGGTCGGGACGCTGGCGCGCGCCGGGGTTGCCGCTCCTGTCGGGACAGTCGGTGCGTTCCCTCAACGCTGACGAAGCGCAGCTCTGGGCGCGGGTGATGGAGACGGTGCGTCCTTTACGCGCCGCCGTCGTCCCCGCCCGACCCGCACCGCCGCCGCCCACGATGGAGGCGGTGTTCCAGGAAACGCCCGGCGCGCCCAAGGTGCGGGTGAAGGGCCGTGTACCGCCGCTCCGCCAGCCCGCGCCGCTGCCGTCCGCGCCGAAGAAGGGGCCGGGCGAGACGCTCGACGGCGGCTGGGACAAAAGGCTGTCGCGGGGCAGCGTGATGCCCGACAGCTCGCTCGATCTGCACGGCCATACGCTGGCCTCGGCCCATGCGCTGCTCGACCAGGGGCTGGGCCGCGCCATCGCGCGCGGCGACCGGGTGCTGTTGCTGGTGACCGGCAAGCCGCCGCGCCCGGAAAGTGAGCGGCCTCATGCGCGCGGTGCGATCCGCGCAGCAATCAGCGACTGGCTGGGCTCCTCGCGCCATGCCGATGCGATCGCGGCGATCCGTAATGCGCACCCGCGCCACGGCGGACAGGGCGCGCTCTATATCGTCTTCAGGCGCCCGCGCGAGCGATGACGCCCGCATAAATGCGGGTGAGAGCGTAAAGGTCCTCCACCGCCACCGCTTCGTCGACCTTGTGCATGGTCGCGTTCAGCAGCCCGAACTCGACCGTCGGGCATAGCTTCGACAGGAAACGGGCATCCGACGTGCCGCCGGTGGTGGATAGTTCGGGCTCGATCCCGGTCTCAGCGCGGATCGCATCGGCGATCATCGCGGAGAAGGGGCCGGGCTGGGTCAGGAACGCCTCACCGGAGATGCGGCCCATCACCTGCGCGGCGGGGGCGTGGGCCCGCGCGATGGCGGTGATCCGTTCGACCAGTGCTTCGCCGTTCTGCTGATCGTTGAAGCGGATCGACAGCCGTGCCTGCGCCGATCCGGGGATGACGTTGGTCGCCGGATTGCCGACATGCAGGTCGGTGATCTCGATATTCGACGGCTGGAACCAGGCATTGCCGGTGTCGAGCGTCACGCCCTCGATCTCCGCCAGCATCGCGACCAGGGGGGTGATCGGATTGTCCGCGAGGTGCGGATAGGCGACATGGCCCTGCCGCCCCGGCACTGTAATCCAGATATTGACCGAGCCGCGCCGCCCGATCTTCATCATGTCGCCCAGCCGGTGCGCCGAGGTGGGCTCACCGACCAGACACAGATCGGGAGCCACCCCAAGCTCGGCCATCCGGTCGATCAGCGCGCGGGTGCCATAGATGGCGGGGCCTTCCTCGTCGCCGGTGATGATCAGCGACAACGGGATGGTCGGATCGGTTGGGATCGCGGCCAAGAAGGCGGCGACCGCGCCCTTCATGTCGACCGCGCCTCGCCCGAAGAGCAGGCCGTCGCGCACCTCGCCCGAAAAGGGAGAGCCCTGCCACCCGTCGCCTGCGGGCACGACATCGACATGGCCCGCAAAGGCCAGATGCGTGCCCGTCCCGCCGCGTGTCGCCAGCAGGTTCTCGACCGGGCCGTCCGGTTCCTCGCCGACCGTGAAGCGATCGACGGTAAAGCCCAGCGGCATCAGCGCCGCCTCCAGCACGTCGAACACGGAGCCACGCGCAGGCGTGACGCTGTCGCTACGGATCAGGGCTTGGGCGAGGGCGAGGGCGTCGGTCATGGGCATCGCATAGGCAGCGGCCGGACGATCGGCAATCATGGGATTTACCGCATGCACGGACCCCATGCGCCCCGGCATCGTTCCTGCCCCCAGGCAACAGGAGCAAGACGATGAACGACCCCGATCCCAACGGCCACAAGGCGGGCAAGCGGCTGTTGCTGTGGCTGGTCATCGCACTGGGGATTGCGGGGGTGCTGCTCTATACCTTCACCTCGCGGGTCGCCGAACCGGCGGCCGACCAGCGCGCGCCGCTGAACGAAGTGCCCCCGGCGGCGCGGTGAGCCGGGCGGGGGGAGAGGCAAGAGTGTTCGCTCCGGCGGACCGGAGGTTTATTCGACCGGCTGCTCGAACCGCTCGATGACCCATTCCTCTTCCTGCGCGCTAGCAATCCAGTCCTGCATGAACGGATGGCGCAGCACCGCGTCCATATAGGGCACGGCGAAGCGCGCCACGGGCAGTTGATAGGTTACGATCCGCGTCACCACCGGCGCGAACATGATGTCCACCGCGCCGAACGCTCCGAACAGAAAGTCGCCGCCGCCGCCAAAGCGTGCGCGCGCCTGCGCCCACAGCTCCATGATCCGCTTCAGGTCCACGATCACGTCCTCGTCGGGGGTTTGGGCGGGATAGATTTGCCGGATATTCATGCTGTGCTTGCGGCGCAGCGCGACGAAGCTGGAGTGCATTTCCGCCGCCATCGACCGGGCCATGGCGCGTGCGGCATCATCCTCGGGCCAGAAACGGTCGCGCCCCACCTTGTCGGCCAGATAGTCAATAATGGCCAGGCTGTCCCAGACGACCGCCTCGCCGTCCCACAGGATCGGCACCTTGCCCGACGACGGCGCGAACTCCGCCCCCTCGCGGCGCTTGTCCCAATCCGAATCGTAGAGCGGCACGACCACCTCCTCAAACGAAAGTCCCGACTGCCGACAGGCGAGCCAGCCGCGTAGGGACCAGGAGGAATAGGCCTTGTTGCCGATGATGAGCTTCATGGACCAAGGGGTAACGGCCCCGCCGGGCGGCCGCAACCGAACAAAAAAAGGCCCGCCCGGGGAACCGGACAGGCCTTTCATAATCCGGGAAAAACGGACGTGGCGATCAGCCGATGGCTTCCAGCACCGCCGCGCGCAGTTCGGGAATGCCCATGCCGCCTTCGCTGGAGGTGGCTAGGATTTCCGGATGGGCCGCCGCACGCTTGCGCGCCTCCGCCTCGGTGCGCTCGATCACGGCGGCGAGTTCGGTCGCCTTCACCTTGTCCGCCTTGGTCAGGACGATGCGATAGCTGACCGCCGCCCGGTCGAGCATCTCCAGGATCTCACGATCCACTTCCTTGATGCCGTGACGCGAGTCGATCAGCACCAGCGCACGCTTCAGCGCCTGTCGCCCGCGCAGGAAGTCGTTCACCAGGAAGCGCCACTGCTTGACCATGTCCTTGGGCGCCTTGGCAAAGCCATAGCCCGGCATGTCGACCAGCCGCAGCGTCAGCGGCGTGCCGACGTCGAAGAAGTTCAGCTCCTGCGTCCGCCCGGGCGTGTTCGACGTGCGCGCCAGACCGTTGCGATTGGTCATCGCGTTCAGCAGCGACGACTTGCCGACGTTCGAGCGCCCCGCCACCGCGACTTCCGGGACGATCGGATCGGGCAGGAATTTCAGCGCGGGCGCGGACTTCAGGAAGGTGACCGGCCCGGCGAACAGCTTGCGCGCCGACTCGACCAGCTCCTCCGAAAAGCCTTTCGACTCCTCGGAGGGGGCAGGGGTGGGAAGCTCGCTCACTTGGCGACCGGCTGCTTCAGGCCCGGATGGCGGGCATAGAGCAGGCGCTGCTGCAGGATCGAGATGCAGTTGGTCGTGATCCAGTAGACCTGCAGGCCGACCGCGAACGGGGCCATCACGAACATCAGCACCCAGGGCAGGATCGCGAAGACCTGCTTCTGTGCATCATCCATCGGCTGCGGGTTCATCTTGAACTGGAAGTACATCGAGATGCCCAACAGGATCGGCACCACGCCGATCGCGATGAAGTGCGGCGGGACGAAGGGCAGCAGGCCGAACAGGTTGACCGGGGTCAACGGGTCGGGCGCGGACAGGTCCTTGATCCACAGGACGAAGGGCTGGTGCCGCATTTCGATCGTCAGCATCAGCACCTTGTAGAGCGAATAGAAGATCGGAATCTGGATCAGGGTCGGCAGACAGCCCGCCAGCGGATTGACCTTCTCCTGCTTGTAGAGGGCCATGACCTCCTGCTGCATGCGGACCTTGTCGTCCTTATAGCGCTCCTGCAGCGCCTTCATCTTGGGCTGCACCGCGCGCATCGCCGCCATCGAGGCGAACTGGCGCTGCGCGATCGGGAACATCAGCGCCCGGATGGTGACGGTCAGCAGAATGATCGCGACACCGAAGTTGCCGACCATGCGGAACAGCCAGTCGAGATAGTAGAAGATCGGCTTTTCGATGACGCGCAGATAACCCCAGTCCAGCGCGTAATCGAGCTTCGTCGCGCCTTCCTTGTCGGTATAGCGATCGAGCAGCGCCACTTCCTTGGCACCCGCAAAGAAGCGCGTGGTCTGGGTCACCTGCTTGCCCGGCGCCAGCGTTTGCGGCTGGAGCGTATAGTCGGCCTGATAGGTCTGGCCCGCACCCGCGCGGAACTGGCCGTCGAACGCCTTCGCCTGATCGGGGATTAGCGTCGCCAGCCAATATTTGTCGGTGAAGCCCAACCAGCCGCCGGTGGTGGTGAAGCGGGTCGGGGCCTTGTCCAGGTCCTTCCAGTTCGGACCATAATTGGCCGACCCGTTATTGACCGACATCGGACCGACATGGATCGTCCAAGTGTCGGGATCGGCCGAGATGCCACGATTGACATAGCCGTAAGCCGCGACCGGCACGGCCGCATTGCCACCGTTGGCCACCGTCTGCTGGACGGTGAACATGTAATCCTTGTCGACCGACAGGGTGATACGGAACTGCTGGCCGGTGGCGTTGGCGGCGGTCAGCGTGACCGGCTGGCCGGGGCGCAGCACCGGCGCGCTGGCGGTCCAGACGGCATCGGCGGCAGGCGGGTTCAGCCCGTCGGTGCGCCAGCCAAAGCCTGCAAAATAGGCACCCTCGGCACCCGCCGGCGACAACAGGCGGATCGGCGGCGAATTCTTGTCGACCGTCTGCTTATAGTCGAGCAGGACGAGATCATCGATCCGCGCGCCCTTCAGGTTGATCGAACCCTTCAGGCGCGGCGTGTCGATCGCCACGCGCGGCGTTTCGGCCAGCACGACCTTGCGGTCGCGAATCGCGGTGGGCGTCGTCGCGGTCGGATTGGCGGCCGGGTTCGTCACCGGCACCTGCTTGCCATCGACGATCTTGGTCGCGGGCGGGTTGCTCGGAAAGAACTTGCTCTGGATGAGCGGCCATCCGAACAGGATCAGCGCCGCGATCACCGCGAACACGACGAAATTCTTGCGGTCTTGGTTCACGTGGAAACCCCGTTAGTGTCAGGGGACCGGGTCGGGTCCGTGCCCGCCCCAGGGATGGCACCGCGCAATGCGCTTGAGCGCCAACCAGCCCCCTTTGACCGCGCCATAGCGGCCAATGGCCTGTATTGCATAGGCCGAACAGGAGGGTTGGTAGCGACAAGTGGGCGGCAGGATCAGCGAGGGGCCCAGCTGCCAGCCCCGCGCGAGCAGAATCAGGAGCCGGGCGATCACGGCCGCCCCGGCTCCTGTATCGATTCCTTGGGTGATTCGGGCCCGCGATGCGCGCCGCCCCGGGGCCCTCTGCCCTTGCCCCGTCCATGATGCACGCGCGGTTCGCGTGGTTTGTCATGGGGGGCGGTTTCGGGGGAGGCCGCGCGGGCGAGCGCCTTGGACAGCTCGGCGGTGAGCGCGGCATAGTCGCGCTCGATCCCGCCTTGCCGTCCGATCAGGACATGGTCGGCGCCCGCAACGCCCTTCACCGGCAAAAGATCGCGCGCGAGCGCCCGCAACCGGCGTTTCATCCGGTTGCGAACGACCGCGTTTCCGATCTTCTTGGTGACGGTGAAGCCCACGCGAATCGTCGGCTCACCGTCGTCACGTGGGCGCACCTGCAGCACGAAGCCGGGCATCGCCACACGTCGCCCGCCATTGGCCGCGAGGAAATCGCGGCGGCGGGTCAGCGTCGTGATTACGCCGACAGCTTCTTGCGACCGCGCGCGCGACGCGCCCGGATCACCGCACGGCCGCCCGGGGTCGCCATCCGCGCACGGAAGCCGTGACGGCGAGCGCGCACCAGGTTGCTGGGCTGAAAGGTCCGCTTCATCGTTCATTCCTTGGATACGTCTGAATAAAAACGGCCGCCACGAGGACGGCCTTGGTGGCATGCCGCTTACGCAAAGCGGGCTTTCAAGTCAATCATGTGAACGCAACCGACGAACGGCCATTCGGCTCTTGCGGGGCGACGCCATCCTTTGCAGGAAGCATAAGCGGGCAGGGGAGAGCCCGTACAGGGGGAATCTATGGCGACCATCGTCTCGACAGTGGCCTATCTGGGGCTGGAGGCGCGTGCCGTCGAAGTTCAGGTGCAGTTGATCGCCGGGCTGCCCGCCTTCAACCTGGTCGGGCTGGCCGACAAGGCGGTGGGCGAGAGCCGGGAACGGGTGCGCGCCGCCATCGCCGCCATGGGTCTGGCGCTGCCACCCAAGCGGATCGCGGTGAATCTGTCGCCCGCCGACCTGCCCAAGGAAGGATCGCATTTCGACCTGCCGATCGCGCTGGCGCTGTTGGCGGCGATGGGGGTGGTCGATGCCGAACTGCTCGCCGATCATGTGGTGGTGGGCGAACTGGCGCTCGACGGACGGATCGGACCGTCGCCGGGCGTGCTGCTGGCGGCGATCCATGCCGGGGCGCTCGACAAGGGGCTGATCTGTCCCGCCGCGCAAGGGGCCGAGGCCAGCTGGGCGGGCGGCGGTTCGGTGATCGCCGCGCCCGATTTGTTGTCGCTCATCAATCACCTGAAGGGCCACACGGTCCTGCCCTTGCCCGAAGGCGGCGTGGTCGAGGATGGCGCACCCGGTCCCGACCTGTCGCAGGTCAAGGGCCAGGAGAACGCCCGGCGCGCGCTGGAGATCGCGGCCGCTGGCGGGCACAATCTGTTGATGAGCGGCCCGCCGGGATCGGGCAAGTCGCTGATGGCGGCCTGCCTCCCCGGAATTTTGCCGCCGCTCGATGCGGTCGAGGCGCTGGAAGTCTCGATGGTCCAGTCGGTGGCGGGCACGTTGGCCGGGGGGCGGCTCACCCGAACGCGGCCGTTCCGTGCGCCTCATCATTCGGCGTCGATGGCGGCGCTGACCGGGGGCGGGCTGAAGGCGAAGCCGGGTGAGGTCAGCCTCGCGCATCTCGGCGTCCTGTTCCTCGACGAATTGCCCGAGTTTCAGCGCGCGGTACTCGATTCGCTGCGCCAGCCGCTGGAGACCGGCACGGTCAGCATCGCGCGCGCCAATGCGCATGTGACCTTTCCGGCGCGGGTGCAACTGGTCGCGGCGATGAACCCGTGCCGCTGTGGTCACCTCGGCGATGCGGCGCTGGCCTGCGCGCGTGCGCCGCGCTGTGCGGCGGATTATCAGGCGAAGATTTCCGGGCCGTTGCTCGACCGGATCGACTTGTCCGTGGAGGTCCAGCCGGTCCGCGCTATCGACCTGTTCGCCCCCGCCGCGGCCGAATCCTCGGCGGTGGTCGCGGCACGGGTCGCGGCCGCCCGGACGCGCCAGACCGAGCGTTATCGCGATGCGCCGGTGACGGTGCGCACCAATGCGGAGGCGGATGGCGCACTCCTCGAACGCTGGGCGACACCCGACGAGGCGGGCCGCGCGCTGCTGGCCGAAGCGGCGGAGCGGATGCGCCTGACCGCACGGGGGTACACCCGCGTGCTGCGCGTCGCACGGACCGTCGCCGACCTGGCAGGGGCGGAGGAGGTCGGGCGCATCCACGTGGCCGAGGCGCTGAGCTATCGACAGCGACCACCGGTGAACTGAGGGTGCGAGCCTTTGTCCGCTGGGTCAGTCCGCTCCTGTTAATGGTGGGAGGACCGCCGCTTTTTTGGTCGGTGATATTGTCGCTCGACCCCGTGGCCCTGGGGCTGCGCGGGCCGGCTGTCATTTACAGCCTGGTCGCGCTGGCCTTTCTGCCGGGCATTGTCGGTCTGCGGATGCTGCCGTGGCGGCGAAGCACCAAGTGGCTGATTCTGCCGTTTTACCTGGTGGGAATGGCCTTCGTGATGCTAAACCTGCTCTTGATCATCGTCTGCGTTGCGACCCATGATTGTCCGTGATCCGAACAATCCCCGCTTGCGCAGGCCGTCACCCTCGTCTAGCAGCGCCTCTTCGCTGCCC
Organism: Sphingomonas sanguinis; assembly: GCF_001476905.1. Classification (GTDB taxonomy): domain Bacteria; phylum Pseudomonadota; class Alphaproteobacteria; order Sphingomonadales; family Sphingomonadaceae; genus Sphingomonas; species Sphingomonas sanguinis_B. Next base: position 15,118 of record NZ_LDTE01000108.1, read on the forward strand.
CTGTGGCGAAATTGGTAGACGCATTCGACTCAAAATCGAACGCCGCAAGGCATGCTGGTTCGAGTCCGGCCAGGGGCACCACTTCCGGTCAAAACCCGGCACCGCGCTTTTCGTAAGGCATCGCACGGCCAGATCATCCGCCGACAGGGAGGGGAAGGCGGTCGATCAGTGCCATGTCGAACGACCGGGCGCGACGAACTGCGTAGCAGTATGGGCAGACCAAGGCTGCCTCAACGCTCGTCTCCATATCGATATAAAAATTTTATTCTGCCGTGGTGATGCCGGTCTTCGTGATCCTTTCTGCCTCGGCCGCCTCATCCTCCTGGTGAGGTCCATGTGGCTGGCCTCGATCCTTGCGATTCTCCGCTCCTGACGCTGCGAGCAGCAGGGCTGGCGGGATCGCCGAGATCGGGCAGGCGACCTGGTCAAAATCGAGGAATCCAGCTGCCAACAGGCGCCGAGACGGCAGGCAGGAGGCAGGGGCGCGGAGATGCCTTCAGAACGAAAATTCGCAGCCCATGGCTGCGCTCCATGTGCATTGTGACTGAAAAGACACGATGAGTGGCAATTATGACCTTTTTAGCGTCAGCATGGTTGCCATTCCGGCCTCAAAGCATTTTGAGGCATACATAAACCAAGATCATCAGGGAGTTAACATGACGCGGATGTCATTCGCGCATGGCGTTGCCGCCATCGCCATTGCGGTTTTCAGTCTCACCGGTGCGGCACAGGCGCAGCAGACGGCGCCTGCGACGACCCCGGCCGATGGCAATGTGCCCGGCCAGGACTCGCAGCCCGGCGCGGTCGAGGATAGCAGCAATGCCGGACAGTCGGGTGACGTGGTCGTCACCGGTTCGCGCATCCGTCGTCAGGATTTCTCGACGCCCAGCCCGATCGTCACGCTCGACGCCAAGACGTTCGAGGCGCAGGGCACGACCAACGTCACCGACTTCCTTCGTGCCTATCCGGCATTGGTCGGCTCGGGCGGTTCGTCCAACAACTCGGGCGATCGCGCAGGGATTGGTGAGACCGGCCTGAACACGCTCGACCTGCGCAATTTGGGGCGTCAGCGTACGCTGACCCTGGTCGACGGACGTCGCCACGTCTCGGGTATTCCGGGCGAGCAGGCGGTCGACATCAACACCATTCCGACCGACCTGATCGAGGGCGTCGACATCCTGACCGGCGGCGCGTCGGCGGTTTACGGCGCGGACGGTGTTTCGGGTGTCGTCAATTTCCGCCTGAAGCAGAATTTCGACGGACTGACCGTTCGGGGCCAGGCGGGTATTTCGGATCGCGGGGATTCGGGCCAGCGGCTGGTCGCGGTCACCGGCGGTCGCAACTTCGCGGACGGTCGCGGCAACGTCGCGCTCGCCTATCAATATTCGATGGACGACCGGCTGCAGGCCAAGCAGCGCCCGCAGTTCGGCCAGTACAACTTGCCGGTCTTTACCCGGAACCCGAACGGCACCGTGCCTGCGCGCGTGCCGATCACCGATGCGCGCTACTATGGCAGCTCGCCCGAAGGCGCGGTCGATGTCGATGGCGACGGCGTGCCCGATTTCACCGGCACCGGTGCGGTCTATGACAACGGCGTGGCCTATCCCGGCGGCTATTCGGTGGGCGGGTCGAGCACGCCGGTGGCGCGCTATCTGAACGATCTTCAGCCGAGCATCGAACGGCATATCGCGAATTTCCTGGGTCATTACGATATCAGCGATACCGTGACCCTGTTCGGCGAAGCGAAATACGCGACGACCAAGTCGTTCTCGCTGGCGCAGCCGACCTTCGACTACAATCTGTTGATCCAGGGCGATAACCCCTATCTGCCCGCCAATATCCGTTCGGCGATCGACCCGACGATCGGCGGCGTGCTGGTCAGCCGCGACAATTTCGACCTGGGCATGAACGGCAACGGTCAGCGCGGCGAGAACATCAAGCGCGATACCTATCGCACGGTCATCGGCCTGCGCGGCGACCTGGAAGACAAGACGCATTACGAAGTGTCCTATGTCTTCGGCCGTACCGATGTGCGCAGCCAGTACACCAACGACATCTATTCGGACCGCTTCTTCGCCGCGCTGGACGCGGTGCGCGATCCTGCGACGGGGCAGATCACCTGCCGCGCCAATCTCGATCCCAACTGGACCCCGAACCAGCCCTATTCGAGCGGGCGTAAAGTCCTGCCGCGCACCACGTTCCAGCCGGGTCAGTGCCGTCCGATCAACATCCTGGGCGCGGGCCTGTCCGATCCGTCGGGCATCGCCTTCATCCTGGCACCGACCACGGACCGGTCGCGGATCGAGCAGCATGTCGTCTCCGCCTCGGTCAGCGGCGATTTCGAGAAGTTCTTCTCGCTGCCCGGCGGTCCGCTCGCTTATGCCTTTGGTGCCGAATATCGCAAGGAGATCAGCAGCTTCACGCCCGATCCGATCGAGCAGCAGGGCCTGACCTTCACCAACGCGCTCAGCGCGACGCGCGGATCGTTCGACGTGAAGGAGGTCTTTGCGGAACTGAACGCACCGATCGCCAAGAACATGCGCTTTGCGCATGACCTGGAACTGGGCGCAGCTATCCGCGTGTCGGATTACTCGACCATCGGCCGTGCCACGACGTGGAAGGTCGACGGCATGTACTCGCCGATCCGCGACATCACCTTCCGGGGCACTTATTCGGTCGCCATCCGCGCGCCCAATATCAGCGAGCTGTTCGGCGGCCGGTCGCAGACCTTTGCCTTCTTTACCGAAGATCCCTGCATTCCGGCGAACACGGGCAACGGCACCCAGTACCGTGCCGCCAACTGCCGCACCCTGCTGCAGGGTCTGGGGGCGAACCCGGCGACCTATAACGACACGCGGTCGTTTAACGTTTCCGGCACGTCGGGCGGCAATCCGCTGCTCCGTCAGGAAGAGGCCAATACCTGGACCGCGGGCCTCGTGCTGGCACCGCGCTTCATCCCCGGCCTCACGCTGTCGGCCGACTGGTATGACATCCGGCTGAAGAACGCGATCAACACGGTCACGCCAATCCAGCTGGCCCAGCTGTGCGTCGACTCGCCCACGCTGAACAACCAGTTCTGCGGCGCGATCACGCGGCAGAACGGCGCCGGTACGGGCACCGTCCAGGCGGGCAACGTCATCGGGTTCAACGTGGCGCCGCAGAATGTCGCTTCGTTCCAGACGGCAGGTCTGGATCTGAACCTGAACTGGCGTCTGCCGACCGCCAATATGGGTCTGTTCAACCTGCAGGTGAACGGCAACTATCTCGACAAGCTGCTGTTCATCGGCGTGCCGGGCGCACCCGTGACCGATTATCGCGGAACGGCTTTTTCGAGCGCGCCCAAATATCAGGTGACGTCGAACCTGTCCTGGGCCAAGGGCGTGTTGACCCTGAACTATGGTCTGCAGTGGTTCGACAAGACGTTGCGCTACACCCGCGAAACCTCGGGCAGCAATCCCGACTTCGTGGCGGCGCAATATTACTTCATCAAGCCGCGCTGGGTGCATAACATCTATGCCAGCGTCGACGCGACCGAGCGCTTCCAATTCTATGGCGGCGTCAGCAACCTGTTCGACCAGATGCCCGATGTGGGCCAGACCATCTATCCGACGACGGCGGTGGGCCGCTTCATGTTCGTCGGCGCGCGGGTCAAGATGTAAGATTGTCTATCGATCGGGTCCCACCGTCACCAGTGGGACCCGATCCTCTTTACGCCGTCGTAGGACACGAAACCTTGTCGTCATGCTTGGCCCGTCGGGCCGCTTGATCACGGCCAGCCGAGCCCCCGACAGCTTCGCCGATCAAAAGCAATGCGGGATCTTTCTCGCCGATGGTGCGGGTCAGGAAGCCGAGCGCGTCCAGGCGGCCGGTAATCAGCCTCTCGGACGGTAACGAGACATTGACCGCGACCATGACCGGCGTGGCCGGGGGCATTCCGGCGGCGACCAGTTGACGCGCGATTTCCGGCGCGGCGGCGCGGCCCATATAGACGGCAAGCGTCGCGTCGGGCGCGGCCAGCGCAGACCAGTCCAGCGACAGCGGCTCGCCCTCGCGAAGATGCGCGGTGACCAGGGTCAGGCGACGGGACAGGCCGCGCAGCGTTAGCGAAATCATGCCGGAGGCCGCCGCCGCGCTCGCGGCCGTGATGCCGGGACATATCCGCACGGTGATCCCGGCAGCGCGGCAGGCATCGATCTCTTCGGTCGAGCGGCCGAAGATCGACGGGTCGCCGCCCTTCAGGCGAACGACGCGGGCACCCGATCGCGCCGCGGTGACGATGAGTTCGTCGATCGTGCCCTGGTCTTTCGAATGGCGGCCGGATCGCTTGCCGACGCTCGAGCGCTCGACGCCTGCGGGGATCATCGCCAGGATATCGGGGCCGACCAGCGCGTCGTAGAAGACGATATCGGCCGCCGCGATCAGCCGCTCGGCCTTGCGGGTAAGCAGGTCGGGATCACCCGGCCCTGCGCCGACCAGCCACACCGAACCGGCGGCAAAATCATCCATGCGCATGGGCAGGCTCCTGTGTTTCGGCAAGCAGACGGGCAAGGGCGGGGCGGCACGATCCGCAATTGGTGCCTGCGCCCAGCGCCGCGCCGATCGCGGCGACGTCCGTCAGATGCTGGTCGCGGATCGCGGTGACGATGGTGCGCACGCCGATGTCCAAACAGGCGCAGACGATCGCGCCGCGTTCGACCACAGCACCAGGCGCTCGCCCGGCGAGGATGGTGGGGGCGATCTCGGTGGCGCTCAACTGGGCGATCAGCCAGTCGCGCGACGGAAGTTCGCCGCGCTCGGTCACAAACAGCACGGCGGCCAGGCGATCCTCGGCGATCACTGCGATGCGGCGCGATCCGCGGGCGGGGTCGGTCGCCTCGATCCGCTGTCCCCGGGGGAGAAGCGCGTCGAGCGTTCCGGGATCGCCGTCGCCCGCCACTTCCCATAGCCAGCCGCCGGGAATGGCCACTCGTGTCGCCCAGAGGCAGTCAGGGGTGGCCATGGCCTCGCCCGACAGGATGGCGAAGCCGTGCCAGCGCGTGGCGACGGCGGCGATGTTGGCGGGGGTGCGCTTGAAGCCGGGCTGGCCCGAATAAGGGTCAGTCAGCGGCCGGGGAAGCAGGCCGGTTCGCCCGCCGGTCGCCGTCTTGTCCGTCCAGTGGATGGGCACGAACAGCTCGCCCGGCCGTTGCCCTGCGCTGACCGCCACACGGTAGAGGCTCTCCCCCTTCGGTGTCGTAACGCGCGCCAGCCCGCCATCGGTCAGGCCCAGCCGAGCCGCGTCGTCGGCATGAAGCTCGACCAGCGGTTCCTCGCGGTGGCGCGCCAGCTTGGGGGCGAGGCCGGTGCGGGTCATGCTGTGCCAGTGATCGCGGTAGCGCCCGGTGTTGAGCGTCATCGGCCAGTCGCGCAAAGGCTCGGGGATCGGCTTCTGCATTACGGGGATCAGGCGGGCGCGGCCATCGGGCGTCGGGAAACGGCCATCGGCAAAGGGGGTGCCGCCCCAGCGGAAGGGCGCCATCGCGTCATAATCGGCATTGCCGTGGCTTGATCGCGCGGGAAGGGCGAAGAGACGCTGGCCCTCATTCTCATAGGTCGACAGGCGACAATGTTCGCGCCAGATTTCGGCCGGGCGATCATAGGCGAAGGCGGTTTTCCAGCCCATGCGGCGGCCCACCTCCTTGATGATCCACCAGTCGGGCCTGGTCTCGCCGGGCAGCGCAAAGAGCGCGCGCTGGCGGCTGATCGTGCGGTCGGAATTGGTGACGGTCCCGTCCTTCTCGCCCCAGGCGGCGGCGGGCAAGCGGACATGGGCGTGGGTCGAGCTGTCGGTCTCGGCCATCACATCGCTGACCACGACGAAGGGGCAGGCGGCCAGTGCCTCGCGCACCGCACCCGCATCGGGCATCGAGACGGCGGGGTTGGTCGCCATGATCCACAGCGCCTTGATCCGGCCCTGGCCCAGCTCGCGGAACAGGTCGACCGCCTTCAACCCCGGCTTGGGCGCGATGGTGGGGGAGGCCCAGAAACGCTGCACCCTGGCACGATTGTCGGGCGCGAAGTCCATATGCGCCGCCAGCGTCGAGGCAAGGCCACCCACTTCGCGCCCGCCCATCGCATTGGGCTGTCCGGTGATCGAGAAGGGGGCGGCGCCCGGCTTGCCGATCCGGCCGGTCGCGAGATGGAGGTTCAGGATCGCGTTCACCTGATCGGTGCCTGCGGTCGACTGGTTGATCCCCTGGCTGAACAGCGTGACGGTGCGCGGGGTGGCGGCGAAGAGTTCGTAGAAGCGGCGAAGGTCGGCGGGGGCCACGTCACAGGTCCTGGCGACCGACCAGAGATCGCTGCCCTCGTCCAGCGCGGTCCAGAAACCCTCAGGGACCGTGACCGATGCGGCGAGGAAGTCCTTATCCACCATGCCCGCCGCTTGCGCCCAGGCGAGTGCACCGTTCATCAGCGCCACGTCGCTGCCCGGGCGGATGGCGAGGTGAAGGTCGGCCTGTTCCGCCGTCTCGGTTCGGCGGGGGTCGATGACGACCAGCTTTGCGCCTGCATCGCATCTGGCACGGATACGCTGATAGACGATCGGGTGGCACCAAGCGGTGTTGCTGCCGACCAAGACGATCAGGTCGGCGGCGTCGATATCGTCGTAGCTGGCGGGCACGATGTCCTCGCCGAACGCGCGGCTATGACCCGCAACGGCGCTCGACATGCAGAGGCGCGAATTGGTGTCGATGTTCGCCGAGCCGATGAAGCCCTTCATCAGCTTGTTGGCGACATAATAATCCTCGGTCAGCAACTGGCCGGAGACGTAGAAGGCGACACTGTCGGGGCCATGCTGTGCGATGGTGTCGCGGAAGCGCTTGGCCACCAGGTCCAGCGCCTTATCCCACGTGGCGCGACGCTTGCCTATCATCGGCATGAGCAGGCGGCCGTCGAGGCTGACCGTCTCGCCGAGATGCGTACCCTTGGAACAGAGCCTGCCGCGATTGGCGGGGTGGTCTGGGTCGCCTTCGATCTTGACCGTCCGCTCGCCGGTGACGGTCGCACGGATGCCGCAGCCGACACCGCAATAGGCGCAGGTGGTACGGATCATATTTTGCCCCTCCCCTTCGGGGGAGGGGTTGGGGTGG
>NZ_LDTE01000109.1 GCF_001476905.1 Sphingomonas sanguinis
GGCACGGCCGCGTCGAGTTGGGCGGCTTCGCGACGACGGGCAACAGCCAGAATATCGGCCTGACCGGCATCGTCGACCTGAACCGCGAGGGGCTGCGCTGGCGGCACAAGCTGCGCTTCCAGGGCGATTACCAGGAAAGCTTCAACGTCGTCAGCCGCGAACATTATGTCGCGTCCTACGAACCCAATTTCAAACTCAGCGCCAACAATTACGTCTACGGCGCGGCGCAGTATGAAAGCGACAAGTTCCTCGGCTATTTCAACCGTTTCTCCGCGTCGAGCGGCGCGGGCTACAGCGCCATTCGCAAACCCCGCATGACGCTCGACATCGAACTCGGCCCTGCCTTCCGGCACACCGAATTTACCGATGGCCGGATCGAAAGCGCCTTGGCCGCTCGCGGCAATCTGAACTTCGTGTGGAAGCTGACGCCAGCCATGTCGTTCAACCAGAACGCCTCGGCCTATGTCCAGAAGTTCAACAGCACGGTCAGCACCAATTCGGCGTTGAATGCCAAGCTCTTCGGTCCGCTGTCCGCCTCGCTGTCGTACAATGTCCAATATGAAAGCGAGCCGCCCGTCGGCCGCCAGACGACCGACACGATCACCCGCGCGTCGGTGGTCTACAGCTTCTAATTTCCAAAGCGGGGTTCACCTTGGCGGCCTGCTTGGCCTAGGTAAGGCCGATGGAGAGACTGAACCCGATCGAGCGTGACGCCGTGGCGTCCGCCGCCGCCTATCCCATGCTGCCCCTCGTGGAGGAGTGGAGCGCGATCAACAGCGGCACCCGCAACATGGCCGGACTGGCGATCATGGCCGACCGACTGGCGGCGGCGTTCGGCGCGCTGCCCGGTACGCTCAGCCTGATCGACCCCGAACCGGTCGAGCGCGTCGGCGCCGATGGCACGCCCTCCCCCTTGGAGCACGGCCGCCACCTGCGCCTGTCGGTCCGCCCCCAGGCGCCGGTGCAAATGCTGTTCACCGGCCATATGGATACGGTCTATCCGATCGATCATCCCTTTCAGGCGGTGACGCGGATCGACGACAACCGGCTGGGCGGGCCCG
>NZ_LDTE01000011.1 GCF_001476905.1 Sphingomonas sanguinis
CCGAGTGGTGATGACAAACCGGTCAGACCGGGGATCGAACAAACCCAGGGGAGCAGAGCGCTTCGAGCGCGATGACGTGATTAGGGATCCGATCCGCGGACTTCATCAGGGCCAGCAGCCATGCGGTGCTGCACGAACAGGCCGAACACATGGATGCATCCGACCGGTGCTCATCGCCGCACGAAAGCTCTTGCACCGCAGGGGTCGTCCACACAGGCTCAACGACCACATCATTGCACAGCTACGCTGGTGCAGGGGCCGTCCAACCCATCACGTCACGACCTACCTGAAGGCGCACCGCACGGCCTCGAGTCTGCGGGTTAAAAAGGGGATCTTGGTCGCCTGATTGGGCGCACCAAAGGCGGCATGAACACCAAGCTCCACGCCGTCGCCGACGCGAACGGCCGGCCTTTGAGCTTCTTCATGACCGCTGGCCAAGTCAGCGACTACACCGGAGCGGCAGCGCTGCTCGACGACATGCCCAAGGCGCAGTGGCTACTTGGCGATCGCGGCTATGACGCCGACTGGTTCAGGGACGCTCTCCAAGCAAAGGGCATTCAGCCATGCATCCCGGGTCGGCGATCACGCAACGAGCCCGTCAGGTATGACAAGCGCCGCTATCGGCGCCGCAGCCGCATCGAGATCATGTTCGGCCGCCTCAAGGATTGGCGCCGCGTCGCCACCCGCTACGATCGCTGCCCCACGGCCTTCTTCTCCGCCGTCGCCCTCGCTGCGACAATCATCTTCTGGCTGTGATCAACGAGTCCTGACCCTAATCGTTGGCTGTTGACGTGCGATTTCCTCCCAATGCCGGACATTACTTTAGCGGAAGTGATCGCAGGTCAGCGACCGTTTGCGATATGAACGAACGGCAGAAGCCGGGGAGTGGGCATGGCGCGCCGAATGGCCTGAGGTGGGTCTGAATGGTCGTTTCCAACCACGTGTTGGTCGACGTCACGGTTGCAACCAGGTCAAGGCGTCAAACTCGCGTCCGAACCGGACGCGGGCGGCTCGTTCGTAGACCCGCTGCCCCCCGGCCCCGTTCGTCAGCACGACCAGTCCGTTATTGCTGAGCAGGTCGAGGACGAACAGGTTCGCGACGCCGTCGTTAGCGCCCCAGTGCCAAGCAAAGCGGTCCGGCCCCGACTGTTCCAGTCCCCACCCCAAACCCCAGGCCAGACTGCCTGCGATCGTGACGGTCGGGGTATTCATGGCCGGGTAGCGGCGCGCAAAGCGGGCGAAGCGGCCATAATCGCTCGCAGTCGTCCACAGTCCCGCCGCCATGTTCGGAGCCATGAAGATGGGCAGGGCCGGCTTGCCGAGCGCCTTGGCTGCCGAAACGCGATCATCCTGAGTCCATGTCTCGACGGACCGGCGAGGGCCGGCGTCCCGGCTCCTCTGGAACTGCGCGGGTCCTTTGTCCGCCATCAACTCGCCGCCGGCATCGTGCGCCCACGCCACCGGAGGCGATTGGCCGGCCAACCAGCCATAGCCGCTCCGGCTCATTCCGGCTGGCGTCAGAACCCGGGAACGGACGACCTCCGCCGCGGTCTGCCCCGTGACTATCTCGACGAGGCGAGCGAGCAGGGTGTAGCCCTCTCCCGAATAGCGAAAGTTGGAGCCGGGCTTGAACCTGCTCACCAGATCGCTGCCGGCCTCGGTCCGCCAATTCGGCAGACCACTGGAATGCGACAGCAGGTGACGAGGCGTCGTGGTCCGAGTCGCGACATCCGTCGTGAAATCGATGTGCTTGGCCACAGGCTCATCGAGATCAATGCTGCCGTCGCGGACAAGGTCGTGGATGGCAGCTGCCAGGACCGGCTTTGACAGGGAAGCGGCTTCGAACAGCGTCTCCGTGGTTGCGGTCACCTTCCCAACTTTGGCGTATCCTACCGCAGAGCTGATCGGCTCCGCTTCGCCGTCGAGCACGGCCCAGCTTGCGCCCGGAACTGAAGCAAGCGCCATCCATGACTGGACCTGCATCGCCGTACGCTTTCGGCTCCTGGCCGGCGCCGGCACGGAGGCACAGCCGGCAGCAACTGCGGTGCCGATCAGAATCGTTCGCCGTGTCGGGTTCATTCGGGCATTCGCGAGGACGTCATGGCAAAACCGATTGCTTGGTGTCTTGTGCCTACAATACGGTTCGTCGCGCCATTTGGCAATTGATCCTCGTGCCGAGCCGAAGGGCGAGTCCGCTCATCCGGCGTGTGGCGTCCTCAACTCTCAAGCTGCGACAGCGCGCGAATTTGGGATTGATGAACAAACGTCCATTTCGCAGCAGCGGCGGTGTCGCTGTGAAACCCTCACTTCGAGCGTCAACATCGCCGTCTTCAATCTCGGCAGTGCGATCAGCGCGTCGGTAGGCAGCATCGCCCTATCGGCGTTCGGCATAGGCGCGATCACTTGGGCCGAGGCGGCCTTCCCGCTCGCTGCGATCGGTATCGCATTGATCGCCACGCGTAGTCGCGAAAGAGTGGTTCCGGCATAGGGCGCCGCCCGCCGTCCTCGCCAGGGTAGGAGAGTCAAATTCGAAGCGCAGCAGTCAATGCATCGCGAGCAAGTGCAACACGGGGGTGGCGAAGCGACGATCGCGCCCAGACGAGGTAGAAGGTGTTGCGCGGCACGCTGATCGGCGCAGGTATCTCGACAAGCGTGCAGGCGGCACGCTCGGCGTGGGTCAGGTAACCGGGCAGGACCGTCCACCCTAGCCCCGCACACAACCCAGATCGCAGCACGCGAAGGTCGGGGGCGGTGAGGGCGGGCTGACCGGCCAGCGCGATCCGGTTGGCCTCAAGCCAGGCCCGCAACAGCGGCCGGTCGAGGTCGTACGCCAGATGCGGTATGCGTGTCAGCGCATCGGCCAGCGGCAGGCCCGCCATCCGCTCGGCCACCGCGGGCGACGCGACGGCGCGCAAATCCTCCTCGCCCAGTTCGTGGAAGGCAAGCCGGGGATCGTCCGGCTGCGATGCCGTCACGGCCAGATGCACCTTGTCCTCCAGCAACAGGCTGTACAGCGCGTCCCGCCCGCCAATGTGGAGGCGCAGGTCGAGGCCCGCGTCCAGCAGCGGCCCCAGCCGGGGGGCGATCATCTCGCCCAGCAAGTCCGACGGCGCGGCGATATGCACCGTCCCGGACATCCGCGAGGATCGCGCCCGCGCCGTGGCGAGCGCCGTTTCTGCCGTATCGAGGCTGTCGCCGATTGCCGCAGCCAGGTCGTCGGCGATTGCCGTGGCGCGCACGCCGCGCGAATGGCGATCGAACAGGGGGTGGCCGAGCTGCGCCTCGAGAGATGCGATATGCTGGGACGCGGCGGGCTGGGTGATGCCGATCGCGCGGGCCGCCTCGCTCAGCGACCGGCGGCGATAGACTTCGACAAAGGTGCGCAACTGCAACAGGGACATTGGGTTTCCATAGCCTGTCTTATGGCCGATCGCCATTCCGCTTGGATTTGCTGATGCCGGCGAAGGCCTATCTGACTGGGCACAAGGACGGAAACGAACGCCCGCTTGCCGCTGCCGGATCGCACAGCCCTATGGCCTCGTTGTCGCAGGTGCGGCAGCGGGCACCCAGCGTTCGCGACGTCCACGCAGCAGGAGTTTTGACGATGACCCGTATCCTCATGGTGACCACGTCCGCCGATCGCATGACCCCGGGAACCGAACCGACCGGCGTCTGGCTGGAAGAGCTGACCATCCCCTATTACGTCTTCCGCGATGCCGGTGCCGACGTGACGCTCGCCTCGATCAAGGGCGGCGCGGTGCCGGTCGACCAGCGCAGCGTCAATGCGGATGGCGAGAACGATGCCTCGGTCGAACGCTATCTGAAGGACGAGGCGCTGAAGGCCGAGGTTGCCGATACGCCGGTGTTCACCGGCATCGACCCCAGCGGCTATGACGCGCTGTTCCTGCCCGGCGGCCACGGCACCATGTTCGATTATCCCGGCAGTGCGGAACTGGCGCAGCTGGTGGAGCGGTTCGACCGCGTGGGCAAGATCGTCGCCGCCGTCTGCCATGGCCCGGCGGGGCTGGTCTCGGCCAAGAAGGCGGACGGCACGCCCTTCGTCGCCGGCCGGCGCGTCGCGGGCTTCACCGACAGCGAGGAACGCGCGGTCGGACTGGATCAGGCGGTGCCCTTCCTGCTCGAAACCCGCCTCAAGGAACTCGGCGGCCAGCATGAGGCAGGCCCGGACTTCGCCCCCTTCGCCCTGCGTGACGGCAATCTGGTGACGGGCCAGAACCCGGCGAGCGCGACCCGTACGGCGGAGCTCGTGATGGACGCCCTCAAGGACCAGGCGGCGTGATCGTGCGGAATCTCCAGACCATGCTGCGCGCCGCCGATCCTGCGGCGTCGCTGACCTCCACGGGAGACGCGTAATGGCCCGACTGTTCGAACCGCTGACGGTCGGCGGGCTCAGTCTCGCCAACCGCATCGTCATCGCGCCGATGTGCCAATATTCCGCCGAAGACGGCGCGATGACCGACTGGCACCAGATTCATCTGGGCCAGCTCGCCATGGCGGGGGCCGGCGCCCTGACGATCGAAGCCACTGCGGTCAGCCCGGACGGGCGGATCACCTACGGCGATGTCGGTCTGTACGACGACCGTACCGAAGAGGCGATGCGGCGCGTGATCGACAGTGTGCGCCGCTGGTCGGACGTGCCGCTGGTCGTCCAGCTAGCGCATGCCGGACGGAAGGCGAGCTGTGCCAAGCCGTGGCACGGGGGCGCGCAGATCGCGCCGGATGCGGAGAATGGCTGGCAGACGGTTGCGCCGAGCGCGGTGCCCTATGCCGCGACCGATCATGCGCCCGTCGCTCTGGACGAGGCGGGCCTGGCCCGGATTCGCGATGCCTTCACCGATGCCGCCCGACGGGCGGCGCGACTTGGGCTCGACGCGATCCAGATCCATGCTGCGCATGGCTATCTGCTGCACGAATTCCTCTCGCCGCTCTCCAATCACCGCGAGGACGCCTATGGCGGCAGCCTCGCCAACCGGATGCGGTTCCCGCTCGAAATCTTCGACGCGGTGCGCGCGGCGTTTCCCGCCGACCGACCCGTCACCGTCCGCGTGTCGGGGACCGATTGGGTCGAGGGCGGCTGGACGGCGGAGGATACCGCGCAATTTGCCGAAGCGCTGGAACAGCGCGGCTGCGCCGCCATCCATGTTTCGAGCGGCGGCCTCGATCCGCGCCAGCAGATTCCGGTCGGTCCCGGCTATCAGGTGCCACTGGCGCGGACGGTCAAGGACGCGGTCACGATGCCCGTCATTGCGGTCGGCCTGATTACCGATCCGCAGCAGGCCGAGCAGATTCTGCAGGACGGGCATGCGGACGCCATCGCCATCGCGCGCACCGCCTTGTGGGATCCGCGCTGGCCCTGGCACGCCGCCGCCGCGCTCGGCGCTTCGGTCAAGGCACCGCCGCAATATCTCCGGTCTGAGCCGCGTGAGGCGGGCCGTATCCTGAAGGAGATGATGCAATGACACGATCCGCCACATTGCTCCTCGCCGCCGCTGCCGTCGCCTCGATCACGGTCGGGGCGACGGCCCGCGACACGGCTCCGGCGCCCCGGATCGAGCGGGTCGCCGCCTTCGACGGCGCGATGCCGACCGGCGTGACCGTCGCGCCCAACGGCCGTATCTTCGTCAACTTCCCGCAATGGGGCGACGAGGCCCCGTTCACGGTCGCCGAGCTGGTCGATGGCAAGGCGGTGCCCTATCCCGACGCCGCGACCAATCGCCCTGATCCCGCCAACCCGGCGGGTCACTTCATCTCGGTGCAAAGCGTTGTCGCCGACGGCGCGAACCGCCTGTGGGTGCTGGACACGGCGGCACCGAAATTCGCGCCGCCCCAGGCCGGGGGCGCAAAGCTGGTAGGGATCGACCTCGCGACCAACCGGGTGGTCAAGACGATCGTCCTTCCCCCAAGCGTCGTGCTGCCGACGACCTATCTCAACGACGTGCGCTTCGACCTGCGGCAGGGGGAGCAGGGCACCGCTTACATCACCGACAGCAGCAACGCGGGCGTCGGTGGCATTATCGTCGTCGACATCGCCAGCGGACGGGCGATCCGCCGCCTGTCCGGCCACGCGACGACCAACCCGGAGCCGGGCTTCACGCCGGTCGTCGACGGCGAGGTGCTGATGAACCGCCCAGCCAACGGGCCTGCGACGCCGGTCGCCATCGCCAGCGACGCGATCGCGCTCAGCGCCGACGGTAGCCTGCTCTACTATGGGCCGCTCTCGGGCCGCACGCTCCATGCCGTGCCCACGGCCATGCTGCGCGATCCGTCGGTGTCGGAAGAGCAACTTGGGCGTGCGGTTCGCAGCATGGGGCGCAAAGGCGCGTCGGATGGCATCGCCGAGGATGATCGGGGGCGCGTCTTCGCCGGTGATTACGAACATAATGCGATCCGAGTGCTCGATCGCGGCCATTGGTCGACCCTGGTCAGCGATCCGCGCATCAGCTGGCCCGATACCCTGTCGATCGGCCCCGATGGCTATCTCTACTTTACCGCGAACCAGCTTCACCGCCAGCCCGGCTTTCATGGCGGCCGCGACCTGCGCCGGAAACCGTATGAACTGCTCCGCATCAGGGTCGGTAGTGGCCCGGTGCTTCTGACGCGGCGTTGATAAGGCCACTGCCGGGATGGTCGCGGGGGCCGGTGTTGACGGAGAAACCAGCCTGGCTCGTCGGGTTGCCATCAAGATGCGTGTCGGCACCGTAGCAGGGTCCGACAATAAATCCGAAACGGCCGCCCTCAGCATGGAACGAGCGGCTGGTCTATGGACCGAGGGCATCGCCGCTGAACGGCCAGATGGGAGCCCTACCGGCGAGGAGAGACTCG
This sequence comes from Sphingomonas sanguinis, assembly GCF_001476905.1. Taxonomy (GTDB): domain Bacteria; phylum Pseudomonadota; class Alphaproteobacteria; order Sphingomonadales; family Sphingomonadaceae; genus Sphingomonas; species Sphingomonas sanguinis_B. The sequence goes on from NZ_LDTE01000011.1 coordinate 6,844, forward strand.
TCTGCTCGTGCCCAATTGCGGACATCCCGACGACCCGGGGGTGACCGTGGCCTATGGGCAGGTTAGGTGAGAAGGCTAGTGGCGATCGGAAGTCGATCAGCCTCAAGGAGAGAATGCATGCTTTTCCACACCATGGTCGGATCGAACGACATTGAGCGTTCCAAGCGCTTCTACGATACGGTGCTCGGCACCTTGGGTGCAGGGGAAGGGACGAGGAACGTAGCCGACAGCGGCCATATACGTCTGATCTACAATAACGGCGGCGGAACTAACTTCATTGTCAGCCAGCCGATCAACGACGAACCAGCGAGCGTCGCGAACGGGAGCACCGTTGCCTTTTCGTGCAACTCGCCCGAACAAGTGAAGCAGCTTCATGATACCGCGGTCGCCAACGGTGGCACCTCGATCGAAGCCCCGCCTGGCCCGCGCAATACGGCATCGCTGGGGACAGTCGAACTTGCCTATTTTCGCGACCCTGACGGCAACAAACTATGCGGAATTCATTTTCCCGCCTGATCCGTCCGACATGGGTCCGCTTCTAACCCTTGCGGACCCAGATTATGCGATCGCGCGAATGTCCGCTTCCCTGCACACAGCGGCCACTCAAGCCAGAAACCGGTGCCGCTCAACAGGCCTGGTGACGATGAATGAAAGGCCGGTTTCGGATCGCGTACAAAGGTGCTCGAACGACCGTTCTTGGGTCGTCGTTGCGGTGGCGCAGGCTGGCTGCTTCCGCCCAAGTCGACCCTAAGACATCTGCGTGAGCAGCGCGATTTCCTTGAAGGCCTTTTTTGCGAGGTCTGCGACGATCGATACGTCCTGCAACGCCCGTCAATCTGGCGATCCCCCCAATAAGGCGAAGGGGACGTGCTGTCCTCGATCAATCAGACATAACTGATCGCATTTATCGTCTGGTGGCAATCGGCATCACCAGATATTGGGCCTGTATCCTTGGGGAGTAGCTACCCGCAGTAGCGGGGTTGCCGTCAACATCCTTGAGCCATCGGCTCGTGGCGGTAGCAGCAGGTTAGTCCTGCCCGGCGAGACCAATGATGCAGCACTCCGCTTTGTGGCCACGGGTGCATGCATCGTTTGGTTTGCTGGCCCTGAGTATTGACGTAATGCCCGGAATTCTGACGCTTGGTGCTTTGGGCGCAAGCCTGTCTGTCGATGCCTTCGCCGCGGCTTTGGGTAAGGGGGCGACTGATGGACGAGCCCGCCTTCGCGACGCGATTAAAGTCGGCATCGTGTTCGGCTTTTTCGAAGCTCTGACGCCCGCGCTAGGCTGGCTGCTTGGCTTTGCGCTGAATGATTGGATTGCCGATTACGACCATTGGGTCGCGTTCACGCTTCTGTTTGGCGTTGGTGCCTATACGATCCGGGAAGCCTGGACGAGCGAAGGCGATGCAGGCCAAATTGACAGCGAGACTAAGCCTAGCATGCTGCGGCTTGCTGCAACGGCAATCGCAACGAGCGTCGACGCGGCGGCTGTCGGCGTAACCCTGGCCCTTATGGACGTCAACATTTGGGCTGCCTGCATGGTCATTGGCGGAACGACCACGTTGATGGCGACCACCGGCGTCATGCTGGGCAAGCATATTGGGCCCTACCTGGGCCGCTACGCTGGCATCCTCGGCGGCTTTGTCCTGATCGTCATCGGCGGACTGATCCTGGCTCAGCACCTGTCATCTTAAACGATAGTAAGCTGAGCTCTGGCAGTAGCGCTCAATCCGGGGCTTGCTACGCCATCCGTCTGCGGCTCCCCTATAGCTGAACTGGGCTCTACTGTCTGAAAGGTCGACATTAATGGATGTCGGAAGTTGGGGAGCGGGTAGGGGGCGTTGAATGACTGCAATTGGGTCGCATCGGCCAACGTCTTAAGCCGCCATTTTAGATATGGTGGCTCGATTTCGGCCTTCGCGCTTCGCCTGGTACAACGCCGCGTCCGCCGCCTGGATGAGGGAGGAGCCGTCCCGCGCCATCGCCTCATGCCAACTTGCGATGCCGAACGACATGCTGGTGGCACCTAAAGTGCGGCCGTTCTGATGAACATTGAGCTCCGCAATGGCCTGGCGCACCGCTTCGACTCTCGTCAGCAGTGCCTCCGGCGACGTGCCGGGCGCGATGACGGTGAATTCTTCGCCGCCAAAGCGGCATACCACGTCGCCGTCGCGGAAGCGGCTCTTCATCTCTGCCGCCACCGCCTGCAACACGGCATCGCCAGCCTCGTGTCCGTGGTCGTCGTTGAAGCGTTTGAAGTGATCGACGTCGCACATAACCAGGCTGAGTGGGGCGCCTGAACGTGCAGCCCGTGCGATCTCGAGTGTCATTGCCTCCTCCATGTAACGCCGGTTGAAGAGCCCGGTCAGAGGGTCGCGGATCGTCTGCTCGCGCAAGCTTCGCTGCAGGCGGTGATTGACGAGCGCGGACGCGATATTCTCGGCAAGCACCGTCAGTCGGAAGCGGCTTTCCGCGCCGATCTGGCCACGCAGGTGGAGGACGCCGATCACCTCGCCACCGGCGAGCAGCGGTTCGCAATGGTACGTCTCCGCATGGTGCACATGTGCGCAGACAATATCGTGGCCCGGATGGGCGACCCAATGCGCCTGTCCGCGGCGTAGGGCCCAGCATTGATCGGGCGCGAAGCTGTCCACTGCGGTTTCGAAGTCGCCCCAATCGGCGACGGGGACGAGCAGGTTCCGAGAATTGTTATGGGCATAAAGGGCGCCCGGAATTGCGGGCAAGACCCGGGGCACGAAGACGCGGATGATCTGGGCCAGCTCGTCGTCGGTGCGAGCCGCCTGCATTCGGTGCGCCATGCCCCCTAACAGCTCAATGACGTCGCCGCGTTCGCGAAGCGTGGCCGCGGTCTGTTCTAGGGACGAATTGGCTATCTGCAGTCGCTGCTCACTGCCGGCTTGATTTGCAACGGCCATGGCCAATCGATCGGCCATCGTGTTGTAGCCACGCGCCAGTCTCGTGAATTCACTCGACCCCATCGCCGTCTCGATGCGCGTGTGTTCGCCGTCGCCAAGGTCGGTCATCGCCTTCAGCATGGTATCCAGCGGCCTGCGGATGGCACGGACAAGCAGTGACATACCGCCTAGCATGAGCAGAACGACAAAGGTGGCGCCGATCACTGCCGACCATTTGCCGATCGTCAGGCGTTGCTCCGCAGCGGCCTGGCGGGTGGCCTGCAGAATACGTTCCTGATCAAGGAAGGCGCGTGTGCGTACGGAAATATGATCCATCAATTCGCGTCCGCGGCCACTGGAAATGATCGCCAGGGCGCCGCCGAAATCCCCACGCCGCCCGAGGTCAAGCGGCTGCCGAAGACGGACGATACGTTGTGCCATGAGATCGGCGATTTCTCGGGCGCGAGCGTTCTGCACAGCGTTGTCACGGGTCAGCGCTATGACCCGCCGAATCTTCGTTTCAGCATCTGCGACGGCAGAGGCAAACGATGAAGCATAGACCGCGTTGTGGGTAAGCACGAACCCGCGCTGGCCGGATTCCGCATCGCGCAGGTCCGCCACGGCCTCCGAAGTAATTTCGAGCACGATTGCGGAATGCTCTACCCATAGAAAGCTGTCCCGCGTCTGGCGTGCTGCATCCACCAAGAGCCCGGCGAGGGCGGCGACGGCGATAACCACGGTGACGCCGAGCGCAGCCACTCGGGAGGAAAGCGAAGCGAACATTTCGCCGGACTAATGCGAGTTACTTAGCGCTTCGTTACCGCTACCCCGGACCCAGTCGTTATGTGAAAGACAGGCTGATCGCGGCACCCGGGCACCCGAAGCTGCCCAGCTTGGAACGGCCAACCTCAAACTATACCGACTTAATAAATGTCCGGTTTCGAGAGAGGGGCAGCCGGGCGCGGATGTCCGCTCTTGGGTCGTCGTGGCGGTGGGGCAGTGGTCACTTCCGCCCCGTTGCGACCGCGTCCTATCGGTGCGATGTCGCGATCAGACTACCTCGAACGTGCCGGTGGCGCACTTTCGTGCCGAGCGACCCCGCGATTTGCCGGGCTAGCTCGTTTAGTCGCGTGCCATTCTCATAATCCGGAAAGGACAAGCGTATTCTCGCGTCCTGTCCATTCACCTGCATCCAGATCGTCATAGCTCATGATGCGTGGGACGGCTTCTGTTGGCAACGTCTGCTATCCCCTGCCTTGGGGTATCCCACTCTTGCTCTAGAGTGGACGGCTCGCTTTACCCATTCGCGGCGCTCGCATCACCTATGTTACGGCGGGGACCGACATTAATGAATGTCCAGAGTAAGCAAGCTGGCAGGGGCCTTTAAAATAGCTGCCGCGGTCCAGCACAGAGAAGGTGGTCCGGTTCATGAGGACGCGCCCTCATACCATTCGCGCGTGCGCTTCACGATTGCAACTACCGACAGCATGACGGGCACCTCGACGAGCACGCCGACGACTGTCGCAAGCGCGGCTCCGCTCTTCAGGCCGAACAGCGAGATTGCGGCGGCGACGGCAAGCTCAAAGAAGTTCGATGCGCCGATCAGCGCGGCCGGTGCCGCCACGCACCAGGCGACCCCCAGCCGCTTCGACAGCCAATAGGCGATCCCGGCGTTGAGGTAGACCTGAATAAGGATCGGCACCGCGATCAGCGCGATCACGACCGGTCGGCGGATGATCTGCTCACCCTGGAAGCCGAACAACAGGACCAGCGTCGCAAGCAGCGCGACGAGCGACCCCAAGCCGAGCGCGGCCAGCACCCGGTCGAGTGCGCTCTGGCCGCCAGAGGCGAGCAGCGCCCGGCGGACGATCTGCGCGACGATCACCGGCACGACGATGTAGAGCGCGACCGACAGCAGCAGCGTGTCCCACGGCACCGTCACCGATGCGACGCCGAGCAGCAGCCCGACGAGCGGCGCGAAGAGGAAGACCATCAGGACGTCGTTCAGCGCCACCTGACTGAGTGTATAGGTCGGCTCGCCGTCGCACAGGTTCGACCAGACGAAGACCATGGCGGTGCACGGTGCCGCGGCCAGCAGGATCAGCCCCGCGATATAGGACGGGATCTCACCCGCGGGCAGCAGCGGGGCGAACAGCCAGCCGAGGAAGACCGTGCCGAGCGCCGCCATTGAGAAGGGCTTCACCGCCCAGTTGACGAACAGCGTGACGCCGACGCCCTTCCAATGCTGTCGGACCGAGCCGAGCGAGCCGAAGTCGATCTTGAGCAGCATTGGCACGATCATCAGCCAGATCAGCCCGGCGACGACGAGATTGACCTGCGCCACCTCGGCCGCGGCGATCGTGGCGAACGCGCCGGGGAGCAGATGGCCGAGCTCGATGCCGGCAACGATGCAGAGCGCCACCCACACCGACAGATAGCGCTCGAACGTGCCGATGCCGGGACGCTGCACCTCGGCTGCGATCGTTGCCATCAGCGCACTCGCTGGCCGTCGGCGTCGACGACCTGCTCGCCGTCTTCCTTGGCGAAGACGCCGCGCTGCGGCGCGGGCAGGATGTCGAGTACCGCCTCGGACGGACGGCACAGACGCACGCCGTTGGGCGTCACGACCAGCGGGCGGTTGATCAGAACGGGATGCTCCATCATCGCATCGACGAGCGCGTCGTCGGTCAAATTCTCGTCACCCAGGCCGAGATCGGCGAATGGCGTGCCCTTCTCGCGCAGCAGCTGTCGCGGCGTCAGACCGGCACGCTCGATGAGTTGGACGAGTAGCGCGCGCGACGGCGGCGTCTTGAGATATTCGATGACGTGCGGCTCGATACCGGCATTGCGGATCAGTGCGAGCACGTTGCGCGACGTCCCGCATGCGGAATTGTAGTAGATGACGACGTCGATCGGCATTTCGGCTCCTTCAGCAGCAGGCAAGCTCAGCGATCAGCGGTTCGCACAGCTCGGGACGACCCTGGCAGCAATTCTTGGCCAGAAAGGTCATCAACTGCCTCAGAGTATCGAGCCGGGCACGCTGGACCTGTTGGCGTCCGCGCTTCTCGGCTGACACCAAGCCCGCCTTCGCCAGCACCGCCAGATGCGTAGAGAACGTGCTCTGCGTCAGCCCGCTCGCATCGACCAGCGCGCCGGTAGGCAGCCCATCGGGCGAGTGCCGGACGAGCAAACGGAACGCATCGAGCCGCGTCGGGTGAGAGAGGGCGGCGAGAACGTCCAGAGCATCGACAGTGTCCATTCATCGGGTTTGGCCGATGAATGGCACATGTCAATTCGTATCGGGATATACCGATGCGTGATCAAAGCCGCTGTCTGAGCGAGCGTCCGCCTACCGATCAAGACGTTTGGCGAATAAATGTCCGAAGGCGGGTCTGTCGTGACAGGAGGGCGGGGCGGCCGCATCCGCCCGAACCCATACGTTGCGGCGGGCAATCTGGCTTTCCGAAAGCAGCCATTCGTTCGGCGCGATCAACGCCCCCGCATCGAACGGTAGAGGCCGGGGTGTAAACGCGGGCGGCGGATTGACGCGGCTTTGCGCGACGGCAGGCCCGCTCGGGAAGGCGGAATCCGCCGATCGATGGTTCTCCAGGCTTCATCGGATTGCCCCAACGCCATAAAGCGCGAGACCCGCAGCCGATGTCGCTAGCAAGGTTGTGATGACCCCGGCCCGCGTCATGAAGGTCGCATAAGCGGCCCCCAGCGACAGGACGAGAGCGGCCGGATCGATGCTGGTCAGCACCGGGGCGTCGAAGCGGAACGGCCCGGCCGCGATCATCATGGTTTCGCGGAACAGCGTGTGCAGTGCGAACCACAGCGCAAGGTTGAGGACGACGCCCACGACCGCTGCGGTGATGGCAGAGAGCGCGCCGGCGACCGCCGCGTTGCCACGAAGCCGCTCGATAAAGGGCGCGCCGAGGAAGATCCACAGGAAGCACGGCACGAACGTCACCCAGGTCGCCAGGAGGCCGCCGAGCGTACCGGCCACCAGCGGCGACAGCCCGCCTGGATCGCGATAGGCGCCGAGGAAGCCGACGAATTGCAGGACTATGATAAGCGGCCCAGGCGTCGTCTCCGCCATGCCGAGGCCGTCCAGCATCTCCTTCAGCCCAAGCCAGCCATGATTCTCGACCGCCTGCTGCGCGACATAGGCCAGGACGGCATAGGCACCCCCGAACGTTACCATCGCCATCGTCGAGAAAAAGGTTGCGATTCGACTGAAGACATCATCGGGACCGAGCGCGATCAGCAGCGCCGCGACCGGCAGTAACCAGAGCGCCAGCCAGATCAGCGCGGTTCGGATCGTCTCCGCCCAGGTCGGCCGCGCATGGGCCGGCAGTTCCTCGCCGAGTAGCGTGTCGGCATCGGCCACGACCGCACCATTGGACACGCCGTGGCCCGCACTCCTGAAGGCCGCGCTACCCAGCCGGGTGGACCACCATCCGATAAGGCCGGCACCCAGCACGATCAGCGGGAACGGCGCGCCGACGAAGAATATCAGTACGAAAGCCGATGCGGCGAGTACCCTTGCCGGGGTGGACTTGAGCGCGCGTCCGCCGATCCGGACCACCGCCTGAAGGACGATAGCCAGCACGGCGCACTTGAGGCCGAAAAACAGCGCCGAGACGATGCCGACACGACCATAGAGGACATAGACCCAGCTCAGCGCCATGATCGCGACTGCGCCGGGAATAACGAACAGCACGCCGGCGACGATGCCGCCCTTCGTGCGGTGCATCAGCCAGCCGATATAAGTGGCGAGTTGCTGCGCCTCCGGCCCGGGCAGTAGCATGCAGTAGTTGAGGGCGTGCAAGAACCGCTGTTCACCGATCCAGCGTTTCTCGTCGACGAGGATGCGGTGCATCACCGCGATCTGTCCGGCCGGACCGCCGAATGAGAGCATCGCGATGCGCAGCCAGACCCAGAAGGCCTGGCCGAGCGTGACCGGCTCCGGGCGTGCCGGGATTGCGGCTTCCGCCGTCACCGCGGTCATGCCGGCACCTTGCCGCGCGCCGGCTGATGCGAGGACCAGTTGTGCTTCTCTCCCTTCGCGTCACGGCACCAACGATAGAGCGCGTCGTATACCGCCATGCCGGCTTCTAGCTGGGCGTGATCATCACTGTGGATGCGCGACAGACCAAGCGAGATGGCGAGCAGCCCGGCAGCCTCGGGCACGAGGTCTAGCCGATCAGTATCGGCACCCCGCACGATGGCGGCCAACCGAACCAGCGGTTTGTGCGTGTCCAGCCCGAAGGCCTCGACCATCACGTCGAAGGTGCAGCGCTCGCCGCGATGGCTCCAGAACACGCCTTCGTCCGCGACATCGAACGGTTCGGCTCGCTGCTGGGTCGCGACGGTCAGCACCTCGCCGGGCGCGACGAACAGGAAGCGAGCCTTCGGATCGACGAAGCGCCGGATCAGCCAGGGACAGGCGATTCGATCGACCTTGGGCCGCGCGCGCGTAACCCACCATGTTCGACCATCCTCGTGCCGAAGCGGCAGGTGGCCGAGCGAAACGGTTGGCAATGCGTTTGCGGTCCATGCGGCGAACCCGCCTTCCAGCACTTCGGCGGCCACCCCTTCGCTGCGCAGGATCGCCGCTGCGGAAGCAGCCGCACCACTGCCATCCGCGTCGACGATGACGGCGGCCGATCCGGCACCATAACCCCATCGGATCGGATCGGAGTGGTCAGGGAACAGCGATCCCGGAACAGCCCTTTCCGGCGTATCGCGCAGGTCGATGATATGGGGCGCGCCGACCGATGCGACGAGGCGGGCGAGCTTATCCGGTGTGATGGCGTTTGGAGCAGGCATGATGCGTCCCTTGCGTGATCGTGCTGGACGCGATGCTCTGGCTGACGCCTCGTGGGGAGATCGCAATCCCCATGCACGTAATCAGCCATGAGAATGTGATGTTGTCAACCGACGGTGCCTGCCCGCCGGTTATCGTCGGCGACGAGTTTCGAGAGGCCTTTGTCAGTCCCGTTATTCGGTCATTTTTGAGAATGTCGACTGGGTCAGCCGATGATGGATATGCTTGCACTCAGCGCCAAACTTGGCCCGTCTGCTTTTTACCCTTTCCGCGCTATTCCCGCAGCACATTGAATCCAGCGCTTTTGCAAAAATCCACATGAATGAATGTCCGAAGTCGGGAAGCGGGCAGGGGCCCTTCAACGACCGATTATGGGTCCGGTCAGACTTCCGTTCGTTCGGCCAACTCTAAAGCGTCCTCCACATCGACGCCCAAGTAGCGAACGGTACTAGGGTCCAAACCCAAT
>NZ_LDTE01000110.1 GCF_001476905.1 Sphingomonas sanguinis
GATTGAGTCTCAGCCCTAGATGGGACCATTGTAACTTTCGGTGAGGATCTCTGCGAGAGGATGCGCGTGCGCGGCGGATGCCAGTACTTGCGGCTAAGGGTGCATCTGCAGGGAAGGGCACGCGATCTATTCAGCACTGATATCGCAGCTGGTGACTGGCGCCTCACGACCGCTACAAGCGTGACCGAGACAACCGAGTTTCGCTTTAATGAGAGGCGTAGTTATCCCGACGCGGTCGCCCGCCGGATTGGCGAAGGAGTATTTGCGGTCGCGAGGATTCACTACTTCCTAATCCGCGATCTAGAGCAGCAGCTCACCGGCCAGCATAGCCCGCTTCGCAATGTCCGTCGCCTCGAACCATCCTTATGGGCGCCCTACCTGCAAGGGGAACCAACACGCGAGGGCACTTGGCGCGCGCCTGGCAAGGTTATTAACCGCTTGGCGATCTATCATTGGTCAAAAAAGTTCGAAAGTGACGACGATCAGCCATCATTCACCGCCTTCGCTAGCTTTCGGATGGCGCGTGTCCACCTTTCGATCTACGCTATTGCTATCATCCTTTTAGGCGCGATGGGAAGTCTGCTCGCGGCGCTGCTTACGTCTCGGCTCTCTGTACCTGTGAACGCCGCAGAAATGCGGGGTGAACTGCTAGCCATCGCTGCTGTGGCGGTCCTCATCGTCGTGTACTGGCTTACGGTGTCGGCGCCTTGGAACACTATTTCTGCACGAGTTCGTGCCTGGGCGCGCCAGTGTCTAGCGCGTGTTGGATCTTGGAGACGATCGAAATCCTAAGTGGCTGAGAGCCAAGGCTGATTGGGCTTCATTGGCCTGACGTCTTAGGGGCGAGACAGGTCACCGCCGCTAGGAGGCCGCGTAACTTAGGTTTCTGCGTGATTTGTCGCGCGATCCGATCGCCAAAGCGGCCATCGAGTGTCAGCCCGTAGCCGCCCGAACGGAAGCGCAGGTGGCCAGACATATCTGCGAGCTTTTCAAAGATCGGTCGAAAGCCGTTACCGTGGCCTGAGTCACGCGCAAAGCGCGAAACTCCGGCCTCGACCATGGCAAGTAACGCCGCGCCATCGTCACTCAGGTTCGCATGGTCTGGGTTACGGGTCAGGCTGCGGAGTGCGCCGACGCCAGTGTCCGCCACGACAAATTCGAAGCGGCCAGCCTCGGCGGAGAACATGGCTACGCCGCTGCCGATCGCCTCAGAATGATCGACTACATTGCCAATGAGTTCGCCCAAGGCGGCGATAAGAAGTGCTGGCTTAACAAAGCCGGCATTAAGAGCCGCCTTATGCGCATCAATCTTGAAGCCGTTGAGCACCGCTTCACTCGCCAGTCCTGAGCCAAGGATCAAGCCGCACCGGCCATCGGGGGCCAGCCATTGCTGCTGCTTGCTCGCCAGCGCGGATAGAATCGGCGCAAGCGAGCCGCGTTCAAGCCAAACCTGCCGATGCAAATCACCGATTGAAATCCCGGACTCCAAGTGTGCAAGCTCGACGGCCGGTCCCAGCGTTTCCGCCCGGAAAACAGCTCCGCCGAGCTGCGGCACGCTGCCGCGCTGTCGTGCGCGGCCGAGACCATCGACAACGCGATAGTCGAAGCGCGGAGCCAAGAGGTCAGGCTGCAAGCTTGAACTTCGGCAATAGGGTCTCGAACCAGTCACGCGAAACACAAATGTTGGCGGCGAGCAAAGCGTCTAGCCTTTCATTGGCGGTGGTCATTTGCTTTTTCCAGCGACGCTGTCCCTCATTGTCGACCCAAGCGACCTCGCGATGCTGAGCCTTCTCGAAGGGCGACGTATCGATGAATATGATGTCATAATAGTCCGCCAGCAATCCTACCACTGGGAGCCCGCCCCTCAGGACAAGGCCAAGCCGTCGGCCCACATTCTGCGCGAGGTCGATCAGCCAAGCAGCGTGCTGCATCATGCGGTTTGGAGTCTTGCCGCAGGTCGTGAATTCGTAAGCGATGTGTGTAACCTCGGGATGCGCGACGATGTAGTCCGTCCAGCGCATGAAATCGCATTCCGTTCGGCCATTCACATGAAGGGCTGCTGGCTGCCCCTCGGACACGATCTCGTGAAAGCAGATCGCGATCCGCCGCATGGCATGGAGGTCGTCCCAGCGCGGGCGATCAACCATCAGACTGAAGTTGGGAACCGTAACCATCGACACCCCCAAGCGCCGGAAGTTCGCAACTGCCTTGAGGCGACCGCGCCGCTCAAGTCGCCACCAGCCTTCGACTTCCTTGTCCTGCGCCACGCCGGACAGGAGGATGTCCGTACCGGGATCGATCTTAAAAATTTCCGCAATGCTCTCGCGCGTGTCGAACCGGCAGTCGGCGAAACGATTGAAAAAACGATACAATGGCACAGCGACAGCGCTTACCGGCACCGGCGCTGCAAGCGCACTGCCATGGAAGAGCATGGTGAGATGGTGGGGCAGATCGGGGCGTGCGAGCGGTGCAGCCAAAGGCGTTTCGAGAGAAAGCCCACGCACTTCTCGAATGCGATCGGCGAACGTCAATGCATGAGGACATACGGCCGGACATACATCGGGCTTGCCGCAGCAATGGTCTAGGCAGTTGAAGCCGGGCCCAATAATGGTCTGTCCGCCACAGGTTGCTTGGTCGGGACAACCAACGCATCCCAACGACATGGCGGCGCCAGGCTTACTCCAGTAACTCTTGAACGCTCGCTCTTGTCGGGACATTTTACTGAACCTCTAGCTAAACGAAACCTCGAAAACGCCACTGATTGGATCGGTTGCAACAATGTCAGCGCGGGCGATGTTGCACCCTAGTGAAATTGACTGAATAAGAGCCTGGCTGGGGCTGCAAACCTCGAGCACGGCCGAAACGCCACGGCGTCCGATCAACCTGCCGCCTTCCATCCGTACTGCGACCGTGTCACCGATCATAAGTTTGGCATCGCCAAGCGCTTCGGCTTCGTAGCGACTGGCAGCATGGTCCGGCGTCTTGTTGAAGAGGTCGGGCGTATTGGCCTCAACCGCCGCCTTGTCCCAGCACTTTTCGAAGGTCTTTCTCGTCTTTTCTTTGAAATCAGCTCCCATCCTCACTCTCCGCAAATATCGGCCTGTAAGTCTTGGTACGCCCACGCGACTGTTCACATAGCAAACCCATGCTCGACAATGAAGCCAAGCGGTTGTTCCAAGCCGTCGCCTTGACTTGGCTATTTTCAATTTCCATCAATCGAACAGCCGTAGTTTCACCTTCGCGATTGACGAGATCAAAGGTCAACTGCTGCATAGGATCGAGTTTGCCGACGTACCGGCAGCGCAGCAACGTCCCGTCATCACCGACGACACAGACCATAAGCACATCGCCGCGCGGATGGACGAGTTCGACAAGCTCATCGATCACGTCATTATTGGCATTGGCAACTGCGGGATAGAAGTTCGATTTGCGGCCGCGCACGAATGTGCGGAAAGCAAGCACTGACTCCCGCAGATAGCTAGCGGTCGCGACCTCGATTCGACTGAAATCGAGAAATAGAGGTTCGGGCATCGCGGGTTCCTCGCCGAGCGCCTCAATTAGCCGTACATAAAGCTGCCGTCCGCTCGGCGCCCCTGAGAGGATCGTTACACCAGCAAGTTCAGCAATATCGAAAATCATAACCCTCAATCTCATTCTCTATACGTGAGATATGTGATATGAGTGGGATAGTCAAGCTTAGTCCAAAGCTTAATCAGCAGGTGTCACAACCGGTCGGTTCTGACGCTGCAGACTAGATCACGCTTTTCTGCGGGTTGCAGAGTGTCAGAATCCTGTGTCAGAACGCGGCTATGCAAATCGGCTATGCGCGGGTGTCCCGCGGTGATCATCAGGACCTGGCTGCCCAGCTTGCGGCGCTGACTGCGGCGGGATGCGAACCCATCTTTCGGGAAGAGGCCTCGGGCGGCCAGGCCGAGCGGCCCGAGCTGGCGAAAGCGATCAAGAATCTGCAGCCTGGCGACGTGCTGGTGGTGTGGAAGCTCGACCGGCTGTCGCGCTCACTACGCGATCTTCTCTTCACTTTGGAGGCAGTTACCGCGGCGGGCGCCGGCTTCCGATCGCTGACCGAGGCCGTGGACACTACGACGGCTGCAGGTCGGTTGATGACGCAGACCTTAGGCGCCTTTGCCGAGTTCGAGCGGGCTATGATCCGCGAGCGGACAATGAACGGGTTGGCGCATGCCCGCAAAGCTGGTCGCCACTTGGGGCGACGGCCGAGCCTCACTGGCCAGCAGCGCGCCGAGATCATCGCCAAGGCGGAATCTGGTCAGGGATCGCCTTCGCAGCTCGCCAGCCTGTTCCGTGTGTCGCGCTCGACCGTGCAGCGTGTTCTTCGCGAGCATCGCAACCGTTCGGCTGCAGCATGAGCCTCGCTCCCGCGCTTCCGCACGCCCTGTCCGCAGACCTTGAAGCACAGCGCTATGAGCTGGCCCGCGCACGCCAACTTGCGCGGGCATGGGCGGAGACGCTGCCTGAACCGCGGCGTCGCGACATGGCGGCGCTGTTCACACGCATCGCGATCGACACCTACCAGGCGGAGGCTCGGCCTCGCGCCAAGCTCAGCGCCCCATTTGCACAGCCTTATGGTCGGCTCGATCGCACCGTTGCCGAGCTGGCGCAGGTGGTGGGCCGGGAAGCGGCACCGCTGCCGGTCACAGAAGCAGCGTATTTCCTGACCGGCCTCTACACGGCCTTGCTTCATGCCCGCGAGCGTGGTGCGCTCGGCGCCTTCTACACTCCGCCGGCGCTTGCGAACCGGCTGCTCGACATGGCCGAGGAGCAGGGGATCGACTGGACCCGCGCCCGTGTGCTCGACCCGGCGAGCGGTGGAGGTGCATTCCTGCTGCCTGCAGCCGAACGGATGGTTGCCGCCCTTCCAGCGGCCGAACCGGCCATCGTCCTCCGGCAGATCGGTACACGTCTGGTCGGGCTGGAGCTGGACCCCTACGCGGCAGGCTTCGGTCAAAACGCGGTCGAGCTGCTGCTGGCGGACGTGACCGCGGCTGCAGGTCGGCCAGCTCCCGTCATCGTGCGCGTCGCGGACACGCTGGAGGAGGCACCTGCAGCCCACTTTGACCTGGTAATCGGTAATCCGCCCTATGGCCGCATCACCCTCACTCCCGAGCAGCGCCAGCGGTTTGCACGCAGCCTCTACGGCCATGCCAACCTCTATGGGGTGTTCACCGACATTGCCGTTCGCTGGGCCAAGAAAGGCGGCACGATCGCCTATCTGACCCCGACCAGCTTCCTTTCCGGCAGCTATTATTCCGCACTGCGAGAGCTGATCGCCAAGGAGGCGCCCCCGGTTGTGATCGACTTCGTGCACGCGCGCCGCGGCGTGTTTGAGGACGTGCTGCAGGAGACGCTACTCGCCGCCTACAAGCGTGGCGCCAAGCCCGGCCGCGCCCAGGTCCATTATGTGGAGGTGGCGAACGAGCGTGAGGCGCGTGTTATCCGCAACGGCACGATCGGCCTCCCCTTCCCCGCCTCGCAGCCGTGGCTGGCCCCCCGTGAGCCGCGCCACAGCGCCCTGATCGCTGCGGCCGAGGCGATGCCGGCGCGGCTTGCCGATTGGGGCTACAGCGTGTCGACCGGCCCCTTGGTGTGGAACCGCTACAAGGATCAGATGCGCCTTCGCCCCGCCCGCGGTGTGCATCCGCTGATATGGGCGGAGGCGGTATCGGCGGATGGCCGGTTCGCGTTCCGGGCCGAGAAGCGCAATCATGCGCCCTACTTCAAGATCGAGCGTAGCGACGCCTGGCTGCTGGTCGAGGAGGCGTGCGTGCTCGTCCAGCGCACCACCGCCAAGGAGCAGGCACGGCGGCTGATCGCAGCCGAGCTGCCGGCCGAGTTCATCGCCCAGCATGGCGGAGTGGTGGTCGAGAACCACCTGAACATGGTGCGGCCCACTGCCCGGCCGGCAGTATCGCCAGCGACGGTTGCGGTGGTATTAAACAGCCGGATCGTCGACCAGCTCTTCCGCTGCATCAACGGTAGCGTTGCGGTCTCGGCATTCGAGATGGAGGCGCTTCCCCTCCCCTCGCCCGATGCAATGCAAGGGGTGGAGGCGCTGGTCGCGCGGGGGGCTGGCAGCGCCGAAATCGAGGGCGAGCTGGCGCGGCTCTACGGGCAGGTGGTGGCATGATGCCGCTGCTCAACCGCGAGGAGGTTCATGCCCGGCTGCAGGTCATCTTCCCCGATGGCGCGCCCAATCGCGCCTATCTGACCCGCATGCTGGCGGCGAGCACGGTGTTTGTCGCCCTCTATGTGGACGCGATCGAGGGCAGCGGCACGTATCTCGGCCCCAAGCACGTCTACCGCATGACCAACGAGCAGGCGGCGCAGGTCGATGACGCGAGCCGTGCCGCCTACTCGGCCGGCGTGCTGCGTACTGGCGCCCAGATCGAGGGGCGGCGCTGGTATCAGGACAACACGCGCGAGCCGATCCGCGACGAGACGCTGCGCGAGGGGCTGGTGGCGATCGGCGCCGTGACCGAGCGCACAGACCTCGCCACTACGTCGAGCAAGCCGCGCTATGCATTGAAGGCGAGCTTCGCCGCCTTGTTCGACCCTGCCCTCACCGGCGAAACGCTGCAGACCCGCATCGCAGCATGGCAGGCCGAGGCCCTGAACAAGGGGGCGCTTGCCCGCTTGGCGATCGTGCGCCGTGGTGCCGGCGTCAGCACCGATCAGGTGCTCGTCACCTTCCCGAACGGCGAGACCCGCCGGATGAAGCCCGGCCCCAGCTCGGAGATTACCAAGGCTGTAATGGAGGTGTTCGCGCCCACCTTCCTTGCGGACCCGGCGGTGGTGTTCCTTAGCGAGAGCGGGAACAAGGTAGTGGCGCGCGACGATGAGCTGGCGCGGTCGATTGGCCTCGCCATCCAGGCGGACAAGAACCTGCCCGATACGATCCTGGTCGACCTTGGTCCGGCGCACCCGTTGCTGGTGTTCGTGGAGGTGGTCGCGACCGATGGACCGATTAGCCAGCGCCGCAAGGAGGCGTTGGAGGAGTTGGTTGCTGAGGCGGGCTTCCCGGCCGAGCACGTCGCGTTCGTGACCGCCTACCTCGATCGCAGCGCCGGGCCGTTCAAGAAGACGGTCGATAGCCTCGCATGGGGCAGCTACGCTTGGTTCGCGGCCGAGCCAGAACGGCTGGTGGTTTTCAGCGAAACATCAGGTGGACTGCGCGGCCGACCTTAAGCGGGAGGCATCGAGGCCCAAAAAACTTTCGCAAATTTGGCTCGAAATGAATGCCCGCGTGATTTTCACCTCAATATGAAAAGGCGCGAGTGATTTATTGAGGATCAATGATCGTAGATGAGCTTCAGAGCATGACTCACTGAAGCTCAGATGACCATTGGTGAAGCCGGAGCTAAGCGGGCATAGGACGACTACCCCTGCCGCAGCAGAGGCAGTCCGGCCTTCCCGCTTATCAGTTGACCCTTGGAGCCAGCCATCGCGTTACGGGCGCATCCGGTCTGAGACAGCCGGATACTCAGCAGTTGCTTACGAGGCCGTCTCGCCTCGCCGATCCCCGCTCTGCCTTTCGGACTCGGGCGCTGCTTTGATCGGACCCCTTCTGGTAACAGCTTGTGACCGCGCCGCCAGAGTTTCGAGCCAACCCAGCGCAGCCGGCAGACGATCCTAGACAGGCTAGGACGTTTCCGCTGTACGACACATATCAGGAACGGCTGTGTTGAACAAGTAGAGAACGCTGTTTTCTATGAATGGGTTACGGTCGTTGTGGAAGCAGCGCGAGGACCGATTGCTTGTTGTCCATCCAAGTCGCGGCCGTCTGACTGCGCCAAGCGATCATATCGTGGATGCGCTGGTAATCGTCGGCGATATTGCGAGTGAAGATTGGCTCGTGATGCGCGATCCGATTGCGCAGCGCACGAATGATACGCAGATCGGCGTAGGCCGTGGCCCGGCACTGTGCGATCGACTGTCCCGCGGGAGATCCGGGAAAATAGGTGCGGAAATGCGCATTCCAGATGCGACTATCCTGGCCGGCGGTGAATACCCTCTCCCAGAAGGCAAATTTAAGCTCGGCTACGATCTTACCTGTCGTCGGAAGCCGCGCGGCACAGGCCGTTAGATCGGAGGCTGGATCGTAGTCTGTCCGTCGTTTTGGGCGTGGAAGGCTCCGGATAAAGCCGTTGTTTCGGGGCCAGTTCATTCCGTGGACGGCTTCGATTGCTTCGGCGATGCCGTTGCGTACCGCGACCTCGCAGACTTGTAGCGGAACGATCAGGGCTGAAGACAGATCGAGGTTCCATTCGTACAGAGCGAGTGCCCTCTCCCGGTCGTTCCCCGTCGCCTGCAGGTAGGTTGCGAACCGGGGAGCGGAGATGACGTCAGGAAGCTCCTGCAGCTCGGCATGGGAGAAGGGCAAGGTTGAAGCCTTTTCAAGAGAACCTTGACATTATCGCCTGCAGGGCTATCTGAAAATCTCCGGCTTTGAGAACGCGGGCGCAAGCCTCCCCTCATCGTCAAAGGAACCTTCAAGGCCCGCCTCTGGCGGGCCTTTTCCGTTTGGGCTTCTTTTTTCCGCCCTTCCGCAGCAGATTTTTGCGACACGGACCTGCTCGCAAAACCCCGCTCCTTCTGCGTGTCGCAAAGCTTAGGATATCAGCGACACTGCCACGTTCCTGAAACGTCATCGTCGTGTGCTCGTTTCGGAAAAGTACAATCGGGAACAGATGTCAGGAATTGTGCCTGCCGGTGCGGCAATCCGCCCTTCCCCCTTTGCTCCCACGACACCGCCTGGTCGCGTCAGATGCGCTTCGACATGAGAGGGAGTTAGCAGGTGAGCGAGAGCATCGCTCGATAGTCCCCCCCCATCGTCGTCAGGTGTCCATATGAAACACGCGCGCATCCAGCAGCGGGACTTCTTTGATCCTGCCCCCGACCTCAACATAGAGCCGCTAAACGCGGCCGAGATGGAGGCGCCGCGTGGCGAACCGATCGCCATCCCTTGCGGCTTCATGACGAAGACCAACGAGCGATGCCAGCGACTGGCAAACAGGCCCGTCATGCTGGAGGGGCATCAGATGACGTGTAGAAGCCGTCCTATGCTGTTCTGCGACCCTGCCTGCTACAATGCCTCCAAGCGGGCCGACGAGATTATCGCGGATCCGTCCGCTTAATTGATGCAAACGGCCCCCTCCCCCAGCGCCGACATGCGGATATTGTGACAATCTCTTCGGAGCGTGGCCGCCCGCCAGCTCGGTCGAGCCGTGCCGCATCTGCAGGAGGCCGATGATGTTTGTGCCGATCCCATGGAGCCGACCTCGCCGTCTCTTGATGCCCGGTCTCCTGAATGCTGGCGCGTCGCTTTACGGGATCGCGACGGACTGTCTGGTGGCTGCCTTCGCCATATCGCCATCATCGGGTCGGGAATTTGTGAAGGCCTTCACCCTCATGCTGTTCGTTATAGGGTCTGTCCTGGCTGTCGACGGGATATTGGCAGTACGTACCGGGATCGATCGCACCTGGCCGTTCGGCTCGCGTGCTGGGCGTCGGGAAGATCCTCGCGTCTGCCGCCGCCTTGATGTTGGTCATCTTCAGCCTACTGGTCTAAGTATCCCATGCGCGCGATCATGCACCTGCGCACCTGCGCACCTGCGCACCTATGCACAGGTGCGCTCTCGCACATTCGCGGCATTGCGACTGCGCTTCTATGCACCTACGCCCCTGTGCATCAATGCACATATCATTGGGCGCGTCTCCGAGATTGAGCGCACGCTCGGCCCTAGCCTGCGAGGGGCGCGGATGCCCTTTCCCCAATGCGCTAGCTAGATCGGCCGCTCCCTCTTCACCCCCCCCTTTGATTTTGAAGATCGTGCGAAAGCGTTATGCTGCACACCCTGCGCTGAAATGATGTACCTGTGCACCGGTGCACACCCGCGATAATGCGATATCGCAATCGACGTAGAAGTGTTTCACTCGGCAGGGGCCCGACCGACAAACGACAGGTTGCTGGCGCAGACCCTGCGAGACGGAGCAAAGGGGCAGCGGCGGGCGGATGCACTGTTGCGATAATGCACCATCGCAGGTGTGCACAGGTGCGATGGTGCGTCGTCGCAACATCGTGTTGCGCGATGGGGTGAGGCATCGGTGATCGGTTGCTCGTGGCGCGGGTAGCTGATGAACGTCGAAGGCGAGGATCTCACCGAGAATTGCTAGAGAAAATCCTGACGGAGAGCCTGACGCCACCAGCTAAACGAAGCAGGGCAGGGCAAACGCGTGCGAGACCTACCCCAGGAACCAGTCAGTTCACCGATGCAGCACCACCATGCTGTGAGCCGAGCTGGCCTGCGCTGCGATGTTGGCACTATCGAGCAAGGTCATTCAGCCACACTGACCGAAAGTCGCGCACCTGTGCGAAAGTGCACCTGCGCACATCCGCACACGTGCGTTTTCGCGCTTGTGCGTTACCACGACTATGTGCATACATACCGACGCAATCGCGCACGTGTGCACAGTCGCGACAGTGCATAGGGGAAAGCGAGGAGATCAAGGTGAAGACAGTGGCTCTCATTGCGCAGAAGGGCGGGGTCGGAAAGACGACGCTCGCGATCCACCTCGCGACAGCCTTCGCAGCTACCGGTAAGAACACCTTGCTGCTCGACCTCGATCCACAGGCCAGCGCGGCCGAATGGAAGGATCATCGCGCGAACGAGACTCCAGCAGTGCTGTCGATCCAGCCATCCAGGCTGGCTAAGGTTCTCGAGGAAGCGCAGTCGATGGGTGCCGACGTGGTAATCCTTGATACGGCCCCGCACAGCGAGAGTACCGCTCTTGAGGCGGCAAAGGCGGCAGACCTGATACTCGTACCGTGTCAGCCCACGATCATGGATCTCAGGGCAATGTCGAAGACGGTCGAGCTACTGAAACTGGTTGGCAAAACGGCGTTCGCAGTCCTCAACGGCGTGCCTCACCAGGGCACCGGTGGCCAGGAGGCGGCCGAGACGATCGTTTCTTCATTCGGCCTTCAGGTCGCAGACCAGTCGTTCGGGGATCGCGTCGCTTTCAGCCGCTGTATGATCTCGGGCCAAGCGGCGCAGGAGGTCGAGCCAAACGGAAAGGCTGCCGCAGAGGTGACCGCCTTGTTTGACTGGGTAGTCGCACATCTGCACAATCGCACACGTGCACCTGCGAAGCACAAGGAGAAGGGTGAGGCAGCATGACTAAAAAGGTTGGCTTCGCGGCAGGCCTCGGAAAGCTGGGAGAGATTGGTGGCAAGGCTGCGCCAGCGCCGTCGACTACCGTTCGACCGGCCGAGACGGGGCAGGGGGGCGGGCCTGCGCGGGCGGCGCGGGGCGCTCAGCGAAACGGCAAGGTGAACATCGCTGGCTACTTCGATCCCGCGGTTCGTAAGCAGCTTGCGATGCTGGCGGTCGAGCACGACACCGACCAGGTCAAGCTCATGGCGGAAGCCCTGAATCTACTGTTTGAAAAGTACGGGCGGTCGCCGATCGCCTCCGCTTGAAATGCCCCCGTCGTCAGTTGCGGCGAGGTTGAACGCGGGCTAGAGGACCGTGTGCAGGAGCAGACGGCGATGATGCCGTTTGAGCCGAAGCCGACAGGGTGCTACGGCGAGGCATGGCTTACGCTTCCGTAATCCAGACCCCCTTTACCGACCGCTCCACCGACACAGCCTCTCGCGTTTTCAAAAGCACGAAGAAGGGGAGCCGAGTGGGCCGGGACTGGCCAAAATCGTCAGAAACAGGGCCTCTAAAGCCTGTTTTCGGGTCAAATTTCGTGCTTTCGGAAACGCCAGCGGCCGGATTTTCGTGCTTTCAAAAACGCAAGAACGTCGGAAGCGAATTATCAAAAACACGAGAGCGTCGAGGTCGCTCGGGATCGCTGCTGAACCCGATCCACTCCCCTCGGCGAATGCGGAGATAGATGAAGGTAAGCTGACCATGGCAGAGCAAGAACAGGGCGAGCTTTTCCTGCTTGATAGCCCTCTCCACGGCCCAGTCCGCGGGGAGCGGTCACTCATGGCCTGGCCGTTCTTCGCATTGGCGAAAAAGGCATGGATGCAACCGCTCACCTATAAAAAGGGCGACGTGTCGATCGAGGTGGGACCGGGGCCGAAAGGGGTGGCCACGATCTATGATAAGGAGATCCTCCTCTACATCGCCAGCCTAATGGTCGCCAAGGTCGAGGCCGGCAAGCACATTGGCCAAGAGTTCAGCTTCACTGCGAATGACCTATTCAGCGTTACAGGCGCCAACAAATCCGCCCGCTCTTATAGGCGCTTATCTGAAGCACTCGAGAGACTTCAAGGTACGCAGATCAAAACGAATATCGAAGCTGGCGGGGAAGGCGAAGAGGGCTTCTTCTCATGGCTGCAAGAGGCAAAGCTGCAATACATCAAGGGTGACGGTGGCGAGAAACGTTTGAAGGCAGTCAAGGTCCGCCTTTGCGACTGGTTGTATCGGGCGATCATGGTCGATCGCCAAGTCTTGGAATACGCATCAACGTACTTCCAGCTCGGTCCAGTCGAACGTCGCCTCTATGAGGTCGCACGCTCCTTGTGCGCCGACGGCCAAACAACCATCCCGCTGGAAGATTTGCGGCTTCAAATGGGCTATCAAGGCTCGCCGCGTCAGTTCAAGTTTGCGCTCACCAAAACTATCGAAGAGGATCCGATCCCTGGTTTCCAATTTGAGATCGAGGACCAAGGTCTCAGCACGTTGACAGCAGCGGGGCGGACAGTCCGGGAATACACTGTCAAAATAATTCCAGAGAGCACGCCCAAGCGTCGCGCGTCATAGGCGCTCCCGATTCGAGGAGGGCCGACGCGAGCGCCCTTGTTCGGCCTTCTCGTGTTTTCAAAAGCACGAATTATTGTCCCGTGGCGCGGGAGGGGGCTGCCCACGTGTTTTCAAAAGCACGAATATTAGTCGCCTAATGTTGTCGAAAGCACGAATCACGCATGTTTCGCGAATGGCCGTGGTACGCCACTATGCGGCCGCCTAGGTCGCAGTCCGCGGCCTGGAAAAATTGGGAATGGCTGTGACCACATAAACGAATGCCCGGCACGAGGCCGGGCACCCTGAGACCGCTATGTCCGATGCCGGCAAGCATCGAAAGAGCCGTTGAACGCTCAAGACATACTGGTTTCTGAGCTTCGGTTCAAGGGTTGCGCGCTTCGCGCCATGGGTGAGTTTTGCCCCGGTCCCGGCCCAATGCGAGGGCAGGAAATTGGCTGCAATAACAATGGCAGAGGCGGCTCTGGCCGTGCTCGGCGGTGCCCGCTTCAAGCGGAAGCCCTCGCGATCTGGCGCAACCCACCGCACTGGGGCGCCCGTGCGGCGCGACAGCATCGAGGCTGGTACGTTCGAAGACGCCTTCTTTTCGCGTCCCGGCAAGGGGGAGACCGATCGGATCTACAAGCGCGCTGCGGCGCTCAGCGCCGGACGGGCGAACCTGCGCGCAAGGATCGCGCACGAAGAGCGAGAGCCGACACCGCGGGAGGCCGCTATCCTGCGCTTCAGCCGTAACACGCTGGCGGTCCTCGAGGCATTGCTCAGGATCGCGCGAGTCCAAGCAGGCCGTGTGTACCCCACCCTCGACTATCTGGCCGAGACTGTCGGTATCGGACGCCGCACCGTCATCCGTGCACTCGCGCTTCTGACCGAACTCGGCTTCGTTCTTGCCCAGCGTCGCTTCAAACGCGTCGAGATCGACGGCGTTGGACCACGCTATAAGCAAACCAGCAATGCGTACCGCATGCTTATGCCGGCCTGGATCGAGGCTTACCTTCCGCGCTGGCTGCGCCCGGCTCCTTTGCCTGCGGACGTCGTCCAGCAGGAAGCTGAGCGGATCGAGCAGACGGCCGCGATGCTCAGCTCACTGTCGCGTCGGGAATATGCGTTGGCGACGGTCGACGGCCAACTAGGCAAGGTTCTCGCGCGCCTTGGCGCCGCGATCGATGCCAAAGAGAGCGAGTGCCAACCTGGCTCGCAACCGCTCCTAAACTCATATATCATTAGCTCAGAAAGGCTTGGCCTCGCCGGCCAAGACGTTCACGCCTGACGGCGAGAGTGCCGGAACCACAACGCACATCTCAACCAAGACCCAAAGACGGGCTGTTGGAGCGCCGGCTACGCCGTCGCATTGCTCCCAAGAGGAGCATGCGTTTTCTGACGTCGATTATCGTGAAGGCGCGAACGCTGAGAGGTTAGAGCCCGACTCATAATTCGAGTTTAGCGATACGGCGTGTCATCCGCCTGATGGAGGCGATGACAAGCCATGCTTCTGCGGAGGCGAAGGATGCCTCCCAGTCTTTGGCGAGACGGCGGCATCGGTTGAGCCAGGCGATGGTGCGTTCGACGACCCAGCGCCGGGGCAGGACGACGAAGCGGTGGGCGTCGGAACGCCGGACGATCTCGATGACGAGGCGGTCGATATGCGCGATGGCATCGGCCAGTTTCTGCCCGGCATAGCCGCCATCGGCGAAGAAACGGTCAAGCGCGGGATAGGCGTCGCGACAGCGCTCGATGAGGTTCGGTGCGCCG
This sequence comes from Sphingomonas sanguinis, assembly GCF_001476905.1. Taxonomy (GTDB): domain Bacteria; phylum Pseudomonadota; class Alphaproteobacteria; order Sphingomonadales; family Sphingomonadaceae; genus Sphingomonas; species Sphingomonas sanguinis_B. Next base: position 14,556 of record NZ_LDTE01000110.1, read on the forward strand.
TCACGGTCCTGGATATCGGCGGCCAGAACCAGTCCGTCGAGCAGGTTGCCGGTCGTGTCGGTCGCGATGTGGCGCTTGCGCCCCTTGACCTTCTTGCCGGCGTCATAGCCGCGCGGCCCACCCGCTTCAGTGGTTTTCACCGACTGGCTGTCGATGATGCCTGCGGTCGGTTCGGCCTCGCGCCCCTCCGCGACCCGCACTCCGGCTACCAGCACCGCGTTGATCGCATCGAGTAGGCCGCTGTCGCGCATTCGGTAGAAATGGTACTGTACAGTCGTGAAGGGCGGAAAGTCGCGGGGCAGTTGCGCCCACTGGCATCCCGTCGCGGCAAGGTACTGGATCGCGTTCCACAGATCCCGTGCCCGGTGCAGGCGTGGGCGGCCCACCTTCGTCGTTCGAGCCAGCAGCGGCGCGATGATCGCCCATTCCTCGTCGGTACAGTCGCTTGTGTAACGCAGCCTTCTTCTGTCATGCTCGCGACGAGCGGTTTCGGTCCAGCCCATGTGGCCTCCAAGGTCTTCGCAAACCCCGGTGAATCACAACTGACCGAAATCGCTCAACCTAATTATCGGTCGGGCTCTTAGAATTGCGCAAGTGCGACCGAGCGATACGCAAGTTGTGGCAAGGTCGAACGGAGCGGTTGTGAACCAGGCGGTACGATCAATCTCGACTAAATTTGCGATGATGCCGGTCACATAGGTGTTGTTGCCCCCTAAATGGCTGACAGGGCCTCGCGTGTTTTCGCGATGAACTCGCGGGGTGACCTATAGCCGAGGGCGCGGTGTGGATGCACCTCGTTATAGTGGTCGAGCCAGGCTGGCAGCTGCGCGATGACGGTCTGCGCGTCTGGCCTGGGGTTCACGCGGACATAGTCGCGTTTGAGGGTGCGGACGAACGCCTCGGCCATGCCGTTGAACTGCGGGCTGCTGACCGGGGTCGTGCGCGGGACCAGGCCGATGCCGCGAGCAAAGGTGCGGGTGTCGCGCGCGGTGTAGCAGCTACCGTTATCCGTCAGCCACTCGATCGGTTCGGGCACGCGGTTCACCCGGCCGTAGCGGTACTCGACGGTCGCGACCATCAAGTCCTGCACGTCCTCGGCGGTGATGCCGCCCGTGGTAGCCACATGCCCCATCGCCTCGCGGTCACAGCAGTCGAGTGCGAAGGCGACACGAACCTTCTCGCCGTTGTCGCAGGCAATCTCCAGCCCGTCCGAACACCAGCGGGTGTTGCGCTGGTCGACGGCGACGCGGCCGTCGTGACGGCGTTCCTCGCGCTGTTCGCCGCCTCGCTGGAGCAGCAGGCCATGCACTTTCATGACGCGGTACACCCGCTTGGGATTGGGCGCTGCGCGCCCGGTCTTCTCGGCTTGGCGGCGCAGTAGGGCATGGACACGACGATAGCCATAGGTCGGCAGATCGGCGACGAGCAGCCGGATATCGGCGACCAGCTCGGCATCCGGCAGTGGTGGTCGCCCGCGCGGTCGTGGCGGTGGCCGGTTGCGCATCGCAGACAGATGCGGGCGGGAAATGCCAAGCGCATCGGCGACCGCGGTCACAGAACGTCCCCCGGCAACGAGGTCAAGCGCAAGAGCAGTTTTTTTGGGCCTGCGGCCCGGGACACGGCCTCACGCAGCAGTTCATTCTCCATGGCCTTCTTGCCCAGTAGCCGCTGCAACTCGCGCACCTGCGCTTCCAGCGCCCGGTACTCGGAGGCCGGCACCACCTCCTCGCCGGCTGCTGCGGCGGTCAGCGCCCCCTGGTTCATCAGGCGCCGCCAGGTGAACACCTGGCTGCCGCTGATGCCGTGCTGGCGGGCGACGAGCGACACGCTCATCCCCGGCAGATACGTCTCCTCGACAATCCGGACCTTCTCCTCCGGCGCTGCACACCGGAGAGGACCTCGCCGTCATTGTAACGCCTAGTCGTACCGTCAGTCATATGCCTCACTCTTATCCAAGAGCGAGACCTTGTCAGGTCATTTGAGGGGCCACCTCAATAGGCCTGCGTTTTGGTGATCCGGGCCCCTGTCTCTCCGCTCGGATGGGCGCACATCCTCCTCACCGGCGAATACCTCTGGCCCAAGGACACCAGCGCTTAGGGTGTCATTTCGCCCTCAGCCGGTACCGCCCCCCTCAAGGCTATCGCGACCTCCACCAGCACTAGTTCCAGGATGTCTACAAATGGGCAGGCCAGGACCGGATCGTCCAGATCGGTAAAGGCGGATCGATGTTCGCCACCCCTTCCTATATCGCGCGTGAAATGCACCAGCTGTTCGCGGGCTTGGGCAGCAGCAACGGCTTTCGTGGCCTCTCCCGGAACGATTTTTCGATCGGCTGGGCAACCACCTGTCCGAGCTGAACGCCATCCATCCCTTCCGCGAAGGCTATGGCCGCACTGTGCGGCAGCACGCCGCCCGGGTTGCGCGCGATGTCGGCCATCCGATCCGCATCGCGTCGATCGACAAGGCGGCATGGATGGATGCCTCACGCTATAGCTTTGTCATCGGCGATCATCGCGGCATGGCCGCTGTCCTCGCCGCGGCGGCCGTGCGGCGCGACTTTGCGCCCGAGGCACGGCTAGGCCCGGCCAGGATCGCGATGCTCCCCGACCGCGATCCGCCCGAGGGGCAACGCTATCGTCTGCCCCTTGTGAAGGTGCGCGAGGAGCTTGAACCCTACCTGCCGGCCGCGCGTCAGCAGGCGGCCGATCGTATCCGTGCGCTTGCTAAGGAGGGCGCCCCGTCGGCCGCCATCGCCAACGCGCGCACCGAGCTTGCCTATGTCCGACATACCAAGGGGCCGATCTACCAAGCGCACTTGTTGAACAATCTCGGCATCCGACAGATCGATGCCGTTGTCACCAAGGAGCAGGCTCCGCTTGAGCGCGTGCGCAAGATTGGTGCGGCGCTCGGGGTGCAGATAAGGCAGCAGCAGTCGGCCCAGCTCCAGCGCGCGCTTCGCGCGATGGAGCGGCCTGTCCTGCCACCAGGTTATTCGCTACATCAGGAGCGACTCGCCATCCTATTTCTGAAGAACACCCCCGAACAGAACCATGCCGATCCCCGGCTCGCGCCTGGTCAGGCACTTGTGGACGCGGCGATCGCCGCAGCGCGCGAACACGGAGGTAGCACGCGGGTGATCGGCGCGGCCGGGGCGTCGACCCCCCAGCAGATCGCCGAGCGGATCAAAACGGGCGGCACGCTGGACGCTGATTGTGTTTGTCCGCTCGATCCCAGCGTTGAGGTAGCGATGAAGGACAAGCTATGAAGTCGTTGATGCGGCCGAAGGGCTCCAGAGCGCAATAGTTCTGAGCAAGAGTAATCATCGGCAAACTTGATTGTCAATTTGAGGATGGGCTATCGCATCGGCCCATGTATCGTCTTTATAATTCTCTCTTTCCTGCGTAAGATCAATTTCAATAAGCTGATTTATATCATGTATAGTCTGGTTCCAACGCTCTACCCAATTTCCGTTCTCTACAATTAAGGAGTGGAAAGGTTTATTTAAACGCTGATTGTTTTCGTCACTAAGCCATCGGTGACCATCTCGCGTTAAAACCAGATTCACGTGGGATGGATACTCCCAAAAAGATATTTTTCTATCCCCATCTGGTTCCGCAATTGTCAAACTGTCATGAAGTTTTGAGCCGTCATTTAGGTTAATGATCCGCCTTAGAAATAGTAAATTCGCATGGCTTGCCCAACACACGAATACAAAAGCATGGCCAAGCAAAGCCGGATGTCCGGGCCGCTGGACACGCGCCTGTCCGACCCATCGCCCCCCCCAGCTCGTAAGATCTGATTGTCCTTTTGCTTTCGGCTGCGGCGTTCTCTCCGTATATGGGGAATTAGCATTAACAGCAGACGCGCAACGCAAAGACGCCGAACTAGCTTGAGCGCCCGCTAATGTGACGCTTGCTGAGCAGCCTACGAAAAGCACGAGGCGCCGTATCAAGGAAACTGACGACATCATGCACACTCCGTTAAAGCAGATTAGGGAACGACGCTAACATACACAGCCAAGCCGCAGTATCGGCTTTAATTTATACACCCAAGGAATCAGCAGTAATTGAGAATGTCCAGTAAGCGCGACCGCGGCGCTCGACGCAATCTGCCAACATGGTGCAACCGCAGCCGGCTGCTTGCTTAATAACCACTCTCATATCGGAAGCCATGTCAGGATGATTATGGAAAAGCCAATATATGATTGGCACAGATATTCCAATTAAAGATGAATCACACTTCTTATACGCCAATAACAAACGCTTGCGAACCGATATATGTGCTACCCTCGGGGACTTGGTATTATTCTTCAATCCCAATTCAATTTCGAGTTCGCGCATTAAGGCGTCAGCATTATCTATAAAAATATGATCTCTCGCACGAACGGAGCCGTTCAATACAAAAATAATTTCTATAGAACGCATATAGGTGTGCATGTTTTTCATTATATTGAAAGCTTAATATGCATATTAAGCGGAAGTGATGTATAACCCGGCAGGGCCATCATTGTGAGTAGAGTTAACATCAACTTGTGCGAGTGGAGATTGAATATACATGCATCTAAATAATAGCTAATATTACTATTTTGCTTCGGACGAATCATAATCCTATCATTCTTTTTAGAAAGTATTGAGGCTATATCATAATACAAAAGAACGCCATAGCCACAAAAAATAATGAATTTTCAATAAGTTGGCTAGCCAGCTATACAAGTTTCAAAATTTGCCGCAGAATCTAAGGCTATGTTATCGTTTAATAGAGGCGAGCCTAGGCTTCGGCAGCATATATAAGGGGTGGGAAGGAATGGTTAGGTCGAGAATTTGGGTGCTCATGGCCTGCGCAGTTGTATCTGTTTCCGGGCCAGCATCTATTCTCCCGATTCTACCAGCAATTGTCGAGAACCTAAAAATCTCAAGCTCCAGTGCGCAAATGCTGGTAGCAACCTATAGCGTCGGCTTAGTATGTGGCCTATTACTATTTGGGTTCATGAAACCGAGATGGTCAAGCACGAGTCTGCTGACTTTAGCTATGTCGATATGCACTATCGCTGCGATTGTCGCTGCGAGGGCGGATTCGTATTGGACACTAGTTTGTAGCCGCTTCGTGCAGGGTGTTGCAAGTGCGGCAGCGCCCGCACTCGTCCCAGCGATCATGCGTTCCGTTTACAGTGGGACAAGAGCCATACGTGCTATGGCGACCCTTGGCAGTTTGGAGGCGATAGCCCCTGCGCTAGCGCCATCGGCAGCAGTCGCCCTGCTGAAATTTGGGGGCTGGCGATTGCCGCTGACGGCTTTAGCTATAGCGACCGGCTGCGTCACATTGCTTATGTTTACTTTGTGGGGAACGGTTCGCTCTACAGTTTTTGTAGTACCGAACATCTCGGTAAGTAGGCGATTTGGTCGAAAGAATCTATACTGGCGGCTGGCGCTAAGCCATGCGTTAACTACGAGTAGCGTTCTCGTGCTTGTGGCGCCAGTACCGCTCATACTCTCCTCGAGATTTAGCCTTGGTGTGGAGTGTTACGCATTAATACAGCTGGTATCGCTTTCCTCATTTATAATAGCTACTAATGTGGCACCGTTAATGAACAGGAAGTGCAAGAAAAGTATTATCATCATTTCCGGAACAGCTATCGTTTTCATCGGGAGTGTGTTCTTGGTAATGGTGTCATATTGCGAAAAATTATCAGTATATTACATTGCGATATTTCTAGTTATTATGAACATTGGCGCAGGTGTACGGGGTCCAATAAGCTATAACTGTGTTTTAGATGCTGCGCATGGCGACGAAGTTAAGGGATCTTCAATTCTTGTAGTTTTAATATTAGGGATAACATCAATTGGTCTTGTGTTCACTGCTCCAATGATAGAATATCATCTAACAGCGCTCACTTTAGTTCCGGCAACGATGTCTGGCTTGGCATTCTTTATTTCATTGATATGGCCAATTGAAAGCGCAGATAGATTGCGAAAGATATGAAATCGCTAGACGACAATGTCGCGAAAACCCTTGAGGCAATTGCAGACTTACTTGAAGATGCCGTTGATCCTTGGTGGATAATTACCGGCGCAGCGGCAGCGTTATACGGTGTCACCCCTGGCCCTGTAAAAGACGTAGATGTACTAGTATCCAAAAGAGATGCTAAAAGGCTAGAGAGCCGCAAGGTAGCAGCCCGTTCTAGTAATGGGCCGAGTAATCTATTTTACTCTTCCCTGTTTCTCGAGGTGCAGTCGGAACCTCTCAATATCGAGTTGATGGCAGATTTTCACATTGCCAAGGACTCAAAATGGATACCGGTATCATTTAATACAAGAAATAGCCGGAAAATTAGCAATAAAACGATTTATATCCCGTCGCGGCACGAACTTATTGACCTATTTCGTTGTATAGGAAGGCGTAAAGACATAATACGAGCGGATATGCTCGAGAAATTAAATGATTAAGTTTTGTTGCCCACTGTGATTGATGAATTGCTGTTACCAGAGTTGTTCCAGTAAGATGTGTAGCCTACGGATCCACTGTTCACAGCAAATTCTAAGGCTTGGATTGTCTCAGCCGACGCGCCGTTGTTAGCGCAAAAATGAAGTATTGCAGCCTTAAGGTCTGATGAATCTCGGGTCAGCTCATTAAGATATCCCGCAAGATCGACGCCAAAGCTAGCGACATCATCATTGATTCGGTTTACGAAAAATGTATGAGAATAATTGTCTGGAACGAAACCTCGGCAAGCAAATAATGCCATGCGTAGTGTTAGCCGCAAATCAAGTTCTGCCTTTCGCGGATCTGCGGCTATGACAAGTTTGCGAGCTTGGCAGTCGGCGATCCCACGGTTTAATGGATCAAGGACGCCCTCATTCATACGCCAGTACATCGCATTTATGGTGAAGTCTGTCGTTAGTGCATCTGCATATGGATCGCCGCTATATCCCCAATGGATTTCGCTTAATCGGCTCGCACCTATGATACTGTTAATGTCTCGAAACATGCCGACGTCGATATATTCGCTGTGGGAATTGCCCACTCTCAGTGAACCAAGAGGTTCATTATAAATAAGAAGGGAATCTGTACCCATCGCCTCTTTTAATATATCGGCGGTCTTAACAATTGGCGCGCGAGCGACCATGTCAATATCTTTTGGTGCGTTGTTTCCTGTTATAATATCTCGGACGGCGCCCCCAGCAAGATAAACTGGAATGCCTTTCGACTCGAGAAAGTCAACTATTGATTGGGCAGACCAGTTAATGCCGCGTGAATCGCGGATCTTGTAACCTAAAATATTTGAAAAAGTTTGATCCCACTGCGACATCATCAATACCCCTGCTGAATGTAGTATTTATCTTTAATAAGATCCGGTCATTAAGCCGATAGGTAAGTGACATACATCGCCTAGAGTATTCATATGCCATCGTCTATTGTCTAGTATTAGTTGGCTTACGGACGAGGCTGGAATAGGGCCGATTGAGCGAAATTCACGAGCGGGTAGCCCCAGATAATGACAGATGAGAAGCCTTATAATACCTTTGTGGCTTACGATCACGATGTGATCGTTCTCTATTTGATAGTGCTCTGAAGCAGCGATCGCGCGAGCCTGAGCCGAAAGACCAGTTTCTCCCATGGGTGGTGCATTTGTAGCTGGATCTTTCCTCCATGCGTCATACTCGGAGGATGTATTGATGCCAGTTATGACACACCCATCCCAGTTTCCGAAATCTATTTCTAATAACCTATCGTCAGTGTGTAAATCTACTGAACAATGGTTAGCAATTGGTTTTGCCGTTTCGAACGCTCTACTCAATGGGCTGGATACGACGATATCGACGTTGTAAAGCAACGGGTGGGAAGTCAGGAAATTAGAGGCCCTAATTCCATCATTATGCAGTGGCGGATTTTGGTGCCCACAGAAACGTCCCGTGAGTGTATGGGAGGTGACGCCGTGACGTACCAATGTCAGCTTTTTCATTGCTCGCCTGCCGCGAGAATTTTTGAAAGTTCTTCCCCTGGTTCCTGATCGATCTCGCTATATATGCGCAAGCCACCTTCGGTTGACGAAGGGCGGACTAAGGCCGATTGCCTATTTGGGCCATAAATTCGATAGCCGTCGATTGTTCTGTCTATCTGCAGCGGCCAACCGAGGCTTGTGGCCAATGCGTGAAGCAGCTCGTGCACGTCCTCCTGTGACATGTGCGGAAGGTGCTGCTCGCTAGAGTGTAAATGGGCGGTGCCCAGCTCCGCTTTGATGCTCGCTATGATCGTGGCGAGCGGCTTTGCATGATGGGCAAGCATGTGGGTCGCTAGGAGTACAGCGGCAAGAGGGTCTCGGTCACTGGTCAGTGACTCGAAACCATAGTCTCCGACACTACCTACCGCCACCGATCGAGGAGACGACCGCATAGCTCCGGCGAGATGCTTGAATCCCACTGCGGTTTCAACCAGATCAGATCCGCGGTATGCAGCCGCAGCCCGGATGGTCTGTCCGCATGTCGTGGTCATCATCACTGTACCATTGAATAGCAGGCCGAGCTCCGGTCGCGGATTGAGCAGTAGGGCCGCCATCAAGTCAGCAGAGTCGATGGCACTGCCGCGATGGTCGAGGAAGATCACACGGTCGCCATCTCCATCAAGAACCAATCCAAGATCAGCACCATGAAGGGCAACCAAGGCCGCACAACGTTCGCGGGATTTTGCAAGCGTTGGATCTGGCCGCAGGCCACCGAAATCAGCTTTGGGTTCCTGCCCAACCGTCGTTACTTGATATCCAAGACGCTCACAGAAGCGACTCATTGGATGACCCGCAATGCCGTTCAGGCCGTCCACGACGACGTGTAGAGAATGTGGCAGACAGGGCGGGACAAGCTCTATGAGCCTATTTGCGTGCAAGTCGGTTATAGCTGTTAGCTCGCGTGGCGTAAGGACCTTGGCCGATGCGGAGGGTGGGGCCGCGCATACTGTAGCTGCATCAAGCGCGCGATATTGAGCGTCGGCTGCTGCTTCCAACGTATCGCTCAATGGGCCTCCCGGTGGAACCTTGACCTTTATCCCGTTCCAGTCGGCCGGATTATGACTGGCGGTAACGAGGAAGGCGAGATCAGCTTGCCCGGACGCCAGCATTCCACTCGCTACCGGCGTCGGAAGATGGGGCGCAATTCGTATTTCGGCGCTGGCCGACCAACGCCTGATCGCCGAAGCAATGGCCGATGCTGCCTCCGGGCCACCACGACGTGAGTCATAACTAATTAGAACGCTTTGCGTCGTTGCCTTATTAATTACATTCAGAACACAAGTAGCTAGCATAGCCGCAGATTCAGCGGAAAAGCCATCCGGAAACCGGCCGCGCCACCCGTCGGCACTGGCCTTCATAGAAATAGTCATGAAGGCCGCCGCGAGGTTGCTGGCCTAGCTGCGAGTTCCAGTAACTGGGGTAATCCAGTATGACCGCCACGCGCACCAGCTTGGCTAGCAACCGATGCGCCATACACGTTGCCCAATGCGAGCCGATCTTTAGCCCCAAAACTTGCCATTTTCGCGACGACGTAAGCCGCTAAAAACGCATCACCGCAACCGATCGTGTCAACGACCTCAATGGGCAACGCTTCCACTGAAATAGTGGACTTACTCATGCGCATTTCAGCTCCATTGGCACCGCGGGTCGTGACGATTTCCAGATCAGAGCGCTCATCTAGTAAGGAGGCGAGTGCTCGGCGCTCGACGGCATTGATCAAGAGCACGTCGATACGGTCCAAGATACCACTTTGGGCGGCGACAACAGAGCTGGCGAAGGCCCCCGGACACCAATAAATATCCGGTGAGGTAGCCCCGCGTGGCAACCGGGCCGTCGCCTCAATTAGCGATTTTGGAGGATCAAATAGTACGAGGGCGTGGGGACGAAAGTCGTCGATTTCTTTCATTAAGTCCACGCTTAGGTGGTCGTTTGCCCCTCGGTCGAGCAGCATGAAGTGACGATCGGCTGCCACCGGAATATATACTGCACCGCTCGCAACCCCAGCGCAGTGCTGGATATGTGATGTGTCAACACCCGAGTCTGCCAGGTCAGCCTCAAGCGCCGCACCCTCCGCATCCTCCCCGACCGCGGCGAGGATGCGGACGGAAACTCCGAGAGCTGCCAACGCTGCTGCGCAGTTTCCCGCATGCCCGCCGGGACAGCGCCGAACGTGGTCGAGTACCGCAGCGCCGTCATTCTCTGGCAATGATCGCGCTTCCAATAGAATGTCCATGTTAAGCGACCCCATAACGAGGACGCGACTATTGGCCGCGCATGCAACGACGGTGCGTGCCATATCGCTGACGGTGGCAGAATCAGGCGCTATCACCTTCCCTCCACAATCTGTGTACCGTCAATGATCGCAAAACCGTTCACTTCGACAAGGCATCCCGCCTCGGCGAGCTCTGCAATGATCAATGTGCTCGCGGGAGCATAAGTGGCGAAAATGCGGTTCCTTACTTGGTTCACCTGATCAAAGTGGGCGCGATCGGAGAGAATGATCATGACGCTCTGCAGGTCAGTTAGTCTTCCGCCAGCATGAGCCAGCAGCTCGATGAGTTGTGAGAATACAATGTTTGCTTGCCCTTCGGGATCGCCCGGGCACCGCACAGCACCATCCGCATCGACGGCGACCTGACCACTGATTGTTACCGCAATCGAGCCCGGCTCGATCAAGCATGTGCGCATTGGCGCATAGCGGCCGATTGGCTTCGAATGCGGCTCGACCTCATGCTTTCCGATCGCTGTGCTCATCCAACTTCTCCCCAAATGGACCAAAGCTTGAACTACGTGACGCCATATGTACCTCACGGATTTCTACGCGGGGCGGCAGCGCCATAATGAACGCGATCGTCTCTGCGATGTCGTCGGCCTTAAGACTGCCGGGTCGCAGTCCGGGCCGTCCGGTGGCGTGCGAACCGGCGAAGTGAGTATCGACCCGGCTTGGATAGAGCAGGGAGAAGCGTACCCCATGGGGGCGAAATTCCAACCGTGTAGTTTCCAACAACGCTCTCAGCCCAGCCTTGGCAGCAGAGTAAGCAGCGCGTTCGGCGAACGGGTACAGCACGCTGTCCGACAGTACGGCTACCACGAGAGGCGCATCGGCTTGGCACAAGGTCGGCAACAGTCGTTTCAGCAGAAAGAACGCGCCATCAAGATTAACACCCAGTGTCTCGCGCCATTCCGCAGTCGAAACGGCGTGAAGAGCTGTCCAACGACCGCTGCCAGCGTTAAGTATTAGATTGTTCAAGCCGAAGCCGCGCCGCCTCAGGTCCAATAGCGCTGAATCAACGTTACTCTCGTTCGAGACGTCTACTTGCTGATGGATAAGCACGCCGTCCCTTTCGGCGTCCGTCAGCCAATCCTGCCGGACTGGTGTGGACCTTGACCAAATCACTACCCGATGGCCGGCCGCAAAGAGTCGTTGCGCAGTCGCGAGGCCGATCCCGCGACTAGCGCCCGTCACCAAGGTCCAACCAGGCTCGGCGTGCTCGCTCATCAGCTCTCACCTATTTCCATGCGCGACCGGAGCGAATCGAGCAGATCTGGGCGCAAATCCCCTACGACTATAAAGCCGATATCTACCCCCTTCACACCGGGTGCCATGCTGCCACCAATAGAGGTCAGCCAACCGTCGCGTCGCAGTCCACGTGTAACGGTACCCGCTCCGGCTAGCCGCAACGCCTCGCGTTTAGCGGCATGGATCGATACAGATCTATCGGTGAGCAAACCTGCCGCGGCTAGCAGCAACGCTCCCGAACAGATCGTGTAGCAGCGGGACCCGTCGCGTTGATAGCGGACAAGCAAATCGCGCAGGTCTGAGCGCTGTGCCGCCGCGATCGCCCCAGTGCCGCCCGGCACTAGCACAGCGTCGAGCCTGTCAGGCGGCACTTCCGCAGGCACGGAAACGCTGAGTCCGCTGGACGTGAGGAAAGCATTATGAGCGCCAACGATGTGGACGCGGAACGCTGCACTCGAGTCGCATGCGGACGCTTGCGCCGCCTTGGCCAAGACCGACCAAGCACCAAAGAAGTCGAGGTCGTCGATCTGGTCGTATGCTACTACTCCCACCGTAACGTGGCCCTTGGTGATGGGAAGCTGCACGGTGCGACGCTCAAGCGGCCGATAGTTCAGCTAGACTATTCGCAATCTCATCATCCGAAAAGTGTGGATGACCGCCAGGTGGCGACTTGAGGCAGGGGACGGCGGCAGGATTGAAGCCGCCTTTACCGAGACGGAGCGAGATTGCCGCTACCCGGATAAGATCAATAATCACTCCGGCGGCATTGCTGGAATCCTGCACTTTTAGTTTGAGATCTAGCGAGACAGGTGTCCCGGCCCACCCAGCGCCCTCGATATTGAAATAGCCCACTTTATTATCATTCAACTGCTTCAAGAACCCAGCAGAAGGGATGACTTCGACGGCGGACGTATCCACTCCGTCCTGAGCCAGAGCGTTGAGCTTGGATTGGTGTTTGCTGGCTCCGGCGACCCGCAGGTTCGCGAAGTCCGCGTTCCCCCCTAAATTTAGCTGATATGAACTGGTGAGAGTGATTCCACGTTCTGCCAGAAGACGGAGCAGAACTCGGTGCACGACCGAACTGCCAAGGTGACTAGCGAGATCGTCACCGAGCAGCGGGATTCCGGCCTCTTTAAATTTGCCAAGTGTATCCGCGTTGCGGCTTACGACTTCCGGAGTGCAATTAACGAAAGCAACTCCGGCTTCGAGTGCTGCGGCGGCGTAGGCATCAGCAGCCCACTGCAGACCAGTCGGTAGTGAATACAACAGCACCTCGGCGCCACTTTCCCGCAGCGTGTCCACCACCTGTTCCATGTTGGATAGGCAGTTCCCAGACATGCGGATTCCCTTGACGACACGGCAAGGAGATTGATCCAGGTGAACATCGAGCATCGGATAATTGTTTGTGCCAGCAAATATCGCTTGATCGAGACTGGCGCCAATTTTTTTATCATCGATGTCGAAGGCAGCGACGAAATCGATGTCACTCACATGCAGGCTGCCGATGAAAGGATTCTTGATGCCGACTAAACAGTCTGCGGTACGTTGGTCCTTATAGAAAGAAACACCCTGCATCAATGCGGTGATATTGTTGCCAACGCCAGCAACAGCAAGCTTCAGTTTTTTTTCAGACATTTGTCTACCTCCCAGTTTCGAATATTTCGATAGCATCAGCCATTAACTGCTGCGCGATAAGACCATCTGTAAAGTTGCTGACTTGTATATTGCTGCCCGGCAGTAAAAAACTGTAGGGATTGAAATTACTTCTATCAAATAATGTCTTTTCGGAATGTTTATCTGGGCGTCGTAGCATTATACTACCACGGGCAGTATCTAAATCGATACTAAAGTCCAAAGATGCTCGACTTCCCGTCAACGCGCCACTCATCTCGTGGACACCTGTTGCCACACGCGATAGAGTGAGATTGGCAAAGCGGCTGGCATCGGTCTGTTCCATCAGAAGATCTGCCGCATCTTCTGTGTCACATGCTAGGTTCTTTCCGCGATAGCGACGTACCGGCCATGCTGTCTGGGCGTTCCCTGCCACAACATGCCAAGATCCTGGAGCCAGGAAGCGGAGCAAGTCGAATAAGTGTACGCCTATGTCAGAAAGGGCGCCGGCCCCCCCCTCCTGTCGCTTATGTCGCCAAGGCCAAAGCGTTTCCTCCATCGCCAAGAAGTCGTGACGAAAACCCAAGGAAACATGTTTGAGCTCGCCAACTTCACCGCCATCTAGAAGCGCCTTAACGCTGCGCAGCAAGGGATGTAGGCGCCATTGGAACATCATGACCGAATGGCTGGAGGACCGTTGCGCGGCGTGCGCCAATGATGTTGCGGAATTGACCGTATGAGCAAGTGGCTTGTCACAGATGACCGTGAGATTCCGCTCGAGCGCCGCTAGGACTAATTCCTCGTGACTTCTCGGAGGAGAAACGATCACCACGCCGTCGATGGCGGCATCGCGAATGACGCCGACAGCGTCATCGCTAACCTCGGGGACGTCGAACCGCTTCGCGAGCGCTGATGCTCTGGTGCGATCAGTTGCATAACAGATCACTGGAATCGAGACGTTCTCTATATCTCTTAGCCATGCAAGATGTTGTTCGGCGAATCCCGCACCAATTACTGCTAAACGCATCTAAATTCCTCGGGGCAAGATTTAGTAATTTGTCCTAAAAGAAGATGTGTCAAATCATCAACCGAGCGCGATATCCACGACGGATCGCATCTAGCCAAATCTGCTTCATTGTGTGCTCCCCAAGTGACAGCACAAGTTGATAGCCCGGCTGCTTTTCCCATTATTATGTCGTAACAGGCATCACCGACAACGAGAACGTGACTGCTTTCCGTTTCTCCGAGTGCGCTCATTGCTGCCAACGCGGTGTCTGGCGCTGGCTTCGGCTGCTGAACCATGTCCGGGCCGATAACGATTTCAAAAAATAGGTCGATTCCGACACTAGCCATGTTACGACAAGCAACGGCGGAATGCTTACTTGTCACTATCCCCAGTCGTACGCCGTATTTTTTCAGATTAAAAAGCAAATCTATCATACCAGAGAATACTGTAAGACCAGTATCCGTTATTTCGCGATAGACTAAGCGGAAATCTTTGAGCAACGCGTCCAGCGCATCACCTACAAGCGAACGCTGTGCCAATTTCGGGAAAGACTCTTCAATGGGAATTCCCATTAGTTGTACTATTCGATCTGCCTCCGGAACAGCTAGGCTGTGCATCTTAAATGCGCGTTGTGTGGCAACTATTCCGCACTCTGCAGAGTCTAGGATGGTTCCGTCGAGGTCAAAAAGGACAGTTTTAAACCGCGGGGTTGGGTAACCGTCCAGATTGTTTTGTGACCTCGCCTGCGAGTATGAGCCATTCACGCCGTGTAGCCTTGATCAATATGCTCAGCCTCAAAGGCAATTACATGCCGTGCTATTTGCTCGAGAGTATCAGTTGCGGGTCGCATTCCCTCCAAAACGTGTTCGTGAGTGACTGGGGGGCCCTCTATGCCCTGTGCCCAGTTGCAACTTGCGCAAATAAGTGCAAACTCCATCCTCATTTGCTTACAAAGAACTATTTCGGCGCCCGATGTCATGCCAACAACTTTGTTGGGCCAGCCGGAGAAAATGTTTCTGTAAGCATCTACCTCGGGCGGAGATTCAAATGCATCTCCTGCAGAATGAATATATAGGCCGTGATCGATCGCTATAGCCCCAGCTTGATGCGTCGCCCTGATCAATATTTCTCGCATCGATTGCGAAAAGGGTTGAGCCATAGAGGGGTGAATATCTAGTGCTGCGCTACCAAAACTATGTGACACCGCGCCAAGGCCACGGGCAAATTGATCGGGAATAAGAAATGCATTATTCTGAGCGAGATCAACACTATGATCGACCGAACCAACGGAATTGAATGCGTAAACGCGTTTTATCCCGGTCTCGAAAAAATGCCAAATGTGGGCCTCGTGTCCTGAAAGCCGAACTAGCTCGGCAGGACTTCGATCAGGCACTGAGACAGTTGGTCCGTGACGAGGGAGTATCACAACTCGGAGATCATTGAAGCTGCCTTCGACGTAGCTGATGATCGACCCGTGCCTACCCTGGAAATTTACATCCAAATTGGAGTGAAAAGTAACACGTTCTAGTGATTTTGCTAGGCTTGCGGCTAACCCCGTTCCGGCAATTATTGCGATCGACCGTTTCGACACGATAAGACTCCGATTCCATCGTCTTCTACTCAAAGGAACTCGAATAGGTCCGAACTGTCAACACTGAATTGGCAAAACATCATGAATGATCGGTCATCTCTGTAGAGGGAAAAAATTTATCCCTTTGAGCAGAAATGATTTTATGAGTATGTCAGGATGAGGATTAGGTGTTTGGTCCGGCGATTGATGGTGCGTGCTTTCGTTGGAATGGAAGGATGCCCGCTCGGTGCTGCGGCTCTGGCGCGACGATTATAACCGTGTGCGCCCGCATAGTGGTGTTGGCGGGCTAACGCCCGCCGATGCTGCCAGGCGGTTGTGCAACACTGCAGACGGGCACCATACCTGAGGGTCCCCCGGTTTCTCATCCAAGTTCAGGGTGAGTTTCCGGCGTTCATTCGGCCGTGATCTTGGCCGTGGCAGCAGCATATTCGACCGGCGTCAGCCAGCCAAGCGATGTGTGAGGACGGCTCTCGTTGTAGTCTCGCCGCCAGGCCTCGATCTTGGCTCGGGCGTCCTCCAGAGACAGGAACCAGTGCGTGTTCAGGCACTCGTCCCGCAGGCGGCCGTTGAACGACTCCACGAAAGCGTTGTCGGTCGGCTTACCCGGCCGGCTGAAGTCGAGCGTGACGCCGTTCTCGTAGGCCCAGCGGTCGAGCGCCTTCGAGATGAACTCCGGCCCATTGTCCACCCGGATTGTCCTTGGCGCGCCACGCGACAACGCGATGCGCATCATCGCTTCGACCACCTGCTCGCCCTTGATGCCCTGGTCGACGTCGATTGCCAGTGCTTCGCGCGTGAAGGCGTCGACCACCGTCAGCGCCCGCAACCGCCGGCCATCAAACAGTGCGTCAGAGACGAAATCCATTGACCACATCTCGTTGGCCGCCGCAGCCGCGGGCTGCCGATCGCCGTTGGCAGCGCTGACGTTGCGGCGAGGCTTCTTGAGCCGAAGGCTCAGTCCATCATCCCGGTAGAGCCGGTAGACGCGTTTGTGGTTCACGACCCATCCTTCCCTGCGCAGCAGGATGTAGATGCGGAAGTAGCCGTACCGCGTTCGCGTCGCCGCCAGATCACGGATGCGCAGCATCAGCGGCGCCTGGTCCGGCCGATGCGACACGTAGCGCACCGACGACCGGTCGACGCCCAACGCCGAGCAGCTGCGTCGTTCGCTGACGCCGTGAGACGCCTGGACGTGCGCGACAAGTTCGCGCCGTCGTCCAGGCGTCAGAGCTTGTGGGATGGTCCGCCCCCTTACGGAGCGACGCAGTCAGGAGCATCCTAACTGCCTTCACTGAGGAGGACCGTCATGACAGAGGTAGCGGTAATCGGCATCGACATTGGCAAGACGTCATTCCACTTGGTGGCGCTGGATGCCACGGGTGCGATCCAATGGAAGCAGAAGGTCAGCCGTGCGCAGCTGATGCGGCACATGGATGCGCTGCCCCGCTGCCTGGTCGGAATGGAGGCGTGCTGCGGTGCCCACCACCTCGCGCGTGAGCTGACGGCGCTCGACCATGACGTCCGACTGATGGCGCCTCAGTTCGTCAAGCCGTTCCTCAAATCCAACAAGAACGACTACCTCGATGCTGAGGCGATCGCCGAGGCTGTGCAGCGGCCGACGATGCGGTTCGTGCCCGCGAAATCAGTCGAGCAGCTCGACCTGCAAGCGCTGCACCGCGTGTGCGAGCGGTTGGTGAGCCGCAGGACAGCAGTCATCAACCAGATACGCGCCTTCCTACTGGAGCGCGGTATCGTGTTTCGCGCAGGGCGGCGTCACATGGCGCGCGAGATGCCAGCGTTGTTCACCGACGAGCGCTCCACGCTGTCATCACGGATGCGCATGATCCTGCAGCAGCTCTGGGACGAATGGCGGGGGCTCGAAGCCGACATCGGCACGGTGACCAAGGAGATTGAAGCGATTGCCGCCGCGGACGACGGTTGTCGACGGCTGCTAGCCATCCCTGGCGTCGGACCGCTCGTCGCCACGGCACTCGTCGCAGCCGTAGCCGATGGCACCGGCTTCAAGCGCGGCCGCGATCTCGCCGCCTGGCTTGGTCTCGTCCCGCGTCAGCATTCCACCGGCGGTAAGTCGACGCTGCTCGGCATGTCCAAGCGCGGCAACAGTCACCTGCGCCGCCTGTTCATCCACGGCGCTCGGTCAGCGAGTATGCACATGAAGCGCGAGCAGGGGCTCGGCCCGTGGCTCGACCAGCTCGAGATGCGAACGCACAAGAACGTTGCGGTCGTCGCGCTGGCGAACAAGATCGTACGCATCAGTTGGGCGGTGCTCGCCCGGCAGGAGCAATACCGGCCACCCGTGCCGATCGCCGCCTGAACCGAGCACCCGCGCAAAGAGGTCTGCAAGCAGAGGAGTGATGGCAAGCAGTCGATGGTGACACGGTTGAAGCCTGGCCAAAAATGCAGCCGTCGAAAGGCTGGAGCAGTTTGAAAGGACGACCGTGGCGCGTATCCCATCATGGCCAGGGGCCGAGATGCCCCACAAACAGGCCGGATACATTTACGCAGACTGTGCTGCCAACCGCATCTCACGCTTGCCAGACGGGGGCGGACCATACATTTTTTGACAGAACGTCCTGCAGGATGTGCTTGTTCAGGCTCAGGTCCGCGACCAGCTGCTTGAGCTTGCGGTTCTCCTCCTCGAGCAGCTTCAACCGCCGCAGCTCGCCCACCCCCAACCCGCCGTACACCTTCTTCCAGCGGTAGAACGTCTGCTCCGAAATCCCCATCCGGCGGATCACCTCCGCCACCGACGTACCCGTCTCCGCCTGCTTCAGCGCAAACGCAATCTGCTCCTCGGTGTGCCTCGTCTTCTTCATGTCCCAGCTCCTCGCCCGCAGGCTCAAAAAGGCCGGAAAACTCTCACTCAGCATGGATGAAAAAACAGGGAGGACGTCATGGCGATCGGCCGCTCGCGCGGTGGTCGGACCTGCAAGATCCACTGCTTGGCCGATGATTGCGGCCGACCGGTCGGCTTTGCCCTGACGCCCGGCAACGTTGCCGATATCAACATGGCCATTCCACTGATGAGCGTCGCCACGCCGGCTCGCCACCTCATCGCCGACAAAGCCTAGGGTCCAAACCCA
>NZ_LDTE01000111.1 GCF_001476905.1 Sphingomonas sanguinis
GATTGAGTCTCAGCCCTAGTCCTCCAAACGGGCCGCTACAGCGGATACGCGGATCGCGAAGCGGACAGGACGGCCGCTTCGAAGCTGCTGGAGGTCGTCCCGACCGACAGGAGGTCGACCGCACGGGAGGCGATCAAGGAGCTGTTCCCGCAACTCGAGTGGGCCTACGGCGGGACGAACTATGGCGACGGCTGGCTCGATCGTTGGCTGAAGGCGAAACGCGTCTGCTCCGCGCGGTTCTTCCCCCGCTACTTCGAGTTGCAGACCGTGGAGGGCGAGCTGTCGGAACGCGGTTTCGAGGACTTCCTCGCCGCGGCGGTGGACGAGGAGCGGCTGCGGGCAGCGGTGAGTCAGATCGAGGCAGCCGGTCTGACGCGCTCACTCGTCGCGCGCCTCGACGAATCCGTCGACCGCCTGCCGGTCGAGCACGCCGCCACGATTCTGCCTGCTATGTTTCGGATCGGCCAGAGCCTGTCGGGCACCCGCGCCCTCGACCCATTCAACTCGCCTTGGCTATCCGCATGGCGCGCCATCAGCTGGTATCTGAAGAGGGTACCGGAGCAGCTGCGCCGTGCGCTGGTCCAAGAGGCCTTCCGCGGAACCGAGGCCCTATCCGTCGCCGCGATCCTGATCCATCTCAGCGATCCCGCCGACCGCAAGGAGGGTGACGAACCGGCCGATCCCACGCTCGACCTCGAGACGGTCCAAGCATTGAAGATTGCTTGGCTGGACATCATCAGGCGCCGCGCCGCCGGCGCCGACGGCCTGGAAGCCGAACCCGACCTCGCGACGCTCCTCTACCGTTGGAAGGCCTATGCGGGTTCGGAGGACGAACCCCGGGAATATGTGTAGGGCCTGATCGCCAGCGACGACGGCTTCGCCACCGTCGCGGAGAGGTTGATGAGCCGGGGCATGAGCCACGGCATGAACGACCGCGTAGGCACCCCGCACAACACCTTCAGCCAAGAGACGATCGAGACATTCATCGGGATCGCAGCCGCGAAGGAGAGGCTGGACGTGATCAACACCGGTGCGCTGCCCGAGCACAGGGAAGCGCTGGAGACGTTGGCGCGGTTCGTGGACACTTGGCTCGGGCTGCGAGAACGTCCCGATCACGACTTCTGACGCGCCCGCGCCTGGCCCCAGACGTTACCCGATGGACACACTTCGCCGGGCACCAGCAACGTGGATCGCGCGATCCCTAGTCGCGCCTTCCCATGACGAACTCCACATCCGCCGGGGTCTGCGCCATCACCGGCGTGCCCACCGGCACATATCCAGCAACCATGCCGAGAAGATGCATGTTGATGCCCATGATCGAGTAGCCTGCCCTGAGATCACCATCAGCGTTGGTGCCGAAGAGCATCACCGGGCGCAACTCCACGCCCGACGCATCCGCCGTGGCTGCTTGGATCTCGCCGCCAACGGACGGCACGGCGTCGTCGATGATTATCGCGTCCATCAAGGCGAACGGATTGATCTCGATGCTACGGCTCCGGAGAGCTGCGATCCGGATGCGGGCCGCCTCTGCGCCACTGCCCACCGCAAACGGAATACCCTCCTTGAGCTCCACTTCCGTGACCGGCGCTACGCAGGAACCGTCGGGCGCGACACCGGCGGCGAAGTGGAAGGCCGCCGGATGTCCGCGTTTTTCCGAGAATCCGAACACGATGCCGTCGAAACCGTAGCCATCGCTGGCGAAATGGCGGCGGCGCTCCTCGTAGATTCTGACCGCGCACGTGGCGTAGAATCTGGCGACGTCCTCAAGGTCCGGCTTGCCGCTCGCCACCCATCCCGCGAGGTTCTGTAGGCAGGTGCTGGCCATCGCATGCGTGAACTGGCCCGAGATGACATTGCCGGCGAACGCGAAGCCCATATCGGGCAGCGGGATCCTGACCTCGTCCTCCAGGTCGGAGATCGCGACCGGGACGAGGAAGATTTTGGGCCCGACCTCCGAGCCGGTGCGGCCGCCTTCGCCGAAGAGCGTGTCCGCGATCACCGTGAGATCGCCCCGGTCGTCCGCCGTCACGAGCACCAACGTCATGATTCCGACCTCACCGTTGGAGGATGGCCGTCGCCATCGGAAGACCCGCAGGCCTCAGCGGCCGCGATCGCGGCCGCAAGGTGGCGCTCGATCCACTCGCTCGTAATGCCGTGCCTCTCGCGCTGCGGGCGCATGTGCTCCTCCAAATCGGCGTCGATCACCGCGAACATCTCGATCGCGTCCTCGCACTCGGCGATCATCACGGTCCGCCCGGAGCGGCTCAGGAAGTCCTCGTCATGCTCTCGGAAGAACCTGTGCGCCAGACGGTCGCGTTCGGACTTGGCTACGCGAAGGCGACCAATCAGCTCCTCCGGCAGCTCCCGCGGCTCAAGCGCGCGGAGCATGTTGCCGAAGGTCTTTGCCAGCTCGACGTCGTAGGCGCGATCGAACGCGTCTTCCCATGCCGAGCGATCTGAGTGGTCGCGCATCTTCGGCAGCATGCGGGCGACGATCACCGCGTTGACCATCCCGTGTTCGAGGACCTGCGCCTGATACATGGCGAGGCCGTAGCGCGAGTACACCTCGCGGATCTGCACCGAGTCCTCGTCGCTTGCGGGCCAGATCGCCCCTTTCGGATAACCGTCCATAGGCCCGCCCTCCCTTCAGCCCACGGACGACGGGTCACGTCCGCCAGATGCGGCAGCGCGGTCCGTCACGCGGCGTCGCGCCGGGCGATCAGCTCCAGCGCTGTCATCTCGACGTCATGCTCGCCGACGTCCGCCGCATCGACGACCGTGATGTCGCGCTTGAGGATGAAGAGGTCCTCAAGGATGTCCGGCTCGGGCCCGGACAGGACCGCAGGCGCGACGATGTAGCAGCCGAACGCGCGATGCCGTTCAAGGAAGCCCTCGAGGTTCGCGTCGTCGTCGGGCTCCACCACGTGCACGCGGTTGACCGTCTGATACAGCGTGCCGCGCTCCCATTCGCCGTCGTCCGGCCGTCGGCTCGTGATCTGAACCGCGTAGTGCGTGGGCGGGTGGCCCGGCAGCCTGCGTATGATCGAAATGCTTATCTCATGGTTCGCGTCCCTCTTGCCGAACCGCTCACGCCAGCGCTCGAAGATGCGCCGTGCCGCGGCGCCATTCAGGTATGCCAAGGCGAAGACCGGCGGCACCTCCGGGCCGTAGCCGGCATAAAGGACGCCCTTCCAGCCGGCCTCGTTCCAGCTGTGCATGTCGATGACGGACTGCACTTTAACCTCTCGGTGGCGCGCGACGGCCGGGCGCCCATCGTCGCCGGTCCGTTGTTCCGCGCGACCTTCCTCTTCCTCGTCGCCGTCCAGGACGACGTCCTCCACCTCCGGACGATCGCGCATGGGGAAGTCGCGGTAGCCGCCTTCGACGCGCACCACCGGCCTGCCAGATATGCGCTGCAGCCCGCTGAGCGAGGCGAGGACGCTGGACACGCGGTCGTGGGCGTTCCCACGGGCGAACAACCGCTCGAGCGACGCCTTCAGGTCAGGCAGCACGAACGCGGCGGCCACGGCCTCGCCCACGACCCGCATCAGGAACGCGCCGATGTCGGATTGGCGACCGAACTCCCAGACGGGAAGTGAGCGCGGCCACTCGACGAGCGAGCGCATCGCCCGGTGGTCCGTCCGCACGCTCGGCTCGGCGGCATCAGTCTCCACGATGTCTACGCGGAAGCGCTCGGTGTGGGCGCCGAGCCCGTCCTCGATCATAGTCGCCAGCATCGCCTCGAACGTCGCTACGAGCGCCTGTCCGGTCATCGTCCCCGCGTCGCTGCCGGAAGACGCGACCTCGACCGTCAGGCCGCAGATGCATGTCTCGAGGACCTGGCCGGTCGGCGCGTTGAGCACGAGGCGACCGACAAGGTCGCGCGAGACCGGCTGGGCCTTGAGGCGCCCCAGGAACCGACCGATGCCGCCACCCGCCACCAGCTCCCGGTATCCCTCGTTCTCGAGCAGCGCGTCCTCGTGGCCGAGGGAGTAAAGGAGCACCATCCGCGCGATCGGCATGCCGGCGTTCTCGAGCGCGTCGGGAAGCGACGATAGGGACCGGAGCTCCTCGTCGGTCATGTTGAGGATGTTGCTGCCGAAGCCAGCGTCCAAATCCTGGAGGCTGTCCCGGACGCGCGCCTGCGACGCTTCGTCGAGCGGCAGCGAGGCAAGCGACATGTGCAACAGGCGGACCGCCAGCAGGAGTTCAGGGATCACCCTCAGCTGCAGCGCGACCCACGCCCACGTCTTGACCGTCGGCACGAAGCCCACCGGAAGCTCGCTGCTATCCTCGCCCTCGGCGGCAAGCCCGGAGGCGGCCATGAGGAGGGAGGATCGCGACGCCCAGAAGAGGTCCGCGCCGCGGTATGCGATCGCGAGGTGCTGGTGGGCCTCGATGAGCTGCTCGGCGTGCTCGCGCTTCGCCAGCCGCACGGCGGCGCGGCCGAGCAGGCGGATGCGCTCGCAGCGCTCCTCGGCGTCCAGCGTGAGCGCCTGCCGGAGGAGGATCAGCGCACCCTGCGCGTCGGAGGTCCGCTTCGCCACGAAGTCCGCGAGACGCTCCGCCACCGCGCGATAGGTCGGATCACGCCCCGCCGGCATCGAGACGACCTCGATCAGCCTCACGAGCCGGTCGGCATCGAATTCGGCGAGCCCCGCCGCCTCGTCTAGGATCGACCCCAGCTCCGCCCAGACGGCAGGCAGCTCGTCCATCCGGCCCTCGACGAAAAGCCGGCCCAGACGTACCACCACCAATGAGGTCCGCGCCTCCAGACGGTGGTTGGGCCGCGCGTCGTCACGCGTCATAGCCTCAAGCGCCGCCTCCAGTCTGCCCGAGCGGGCCGCTAAATCCGCCCGGTCCGGCGGCAGCATGCGGTAGATGACCGCGTTCACGAGCAACTGATGCAGCTGGACGAGGAACTCGATGTTCCGCGCGTGGTTGGCGCCGAGCGCCTCCTCCTCCATCGCGGCGTATCCGTCCGAAACCGCCTCGGCGTCGTCGAACCACCAGAACGCCGTCCAGAGCGCGTCATGGCGGGCCTCGAGATGCTGCCGGGCGGAGCCATGCTTGGCGGCGAGACGGATCGCGCGGGCATGCCGGCCATCGGTCTCATGGCGCGGCAGCTCCAAGTTCCGCGAAAGCTGCGCCGCGACCATCGCTTCGGTGACGAGCTGACGCTCCATCCCTTCGAAGGAGGCCGGGTTGGCGAGCGCGCGCTCCACGTCGTCCAGCCGCCGCCGCCGGGAATAGTCCTCCGGCCCCATGCGCATCGGGTCGGACACGACCTGACCCACGCCGAGGTAATCGTGCGCGATGTCCTTGCGCTCGTTGTCGATAACCTCCTCGACGATCCACGCCCGGTCGAGGATTCTCACCGGCATACCGTGCGCCTGCTCAAGCTCGGCCTCGATGCGGGCGCGGTCGGCGGCCCGCGCGGGCTGGCTGGTGACGAAGTAGACGCGCTCGAGCCGCCGACCCGTGCCTGCGATCCCCGCCACGTCCTTTGCGACCTTCCGCCTCCAGTCCTTCATGGCGCTGAACGCGAAGCCCCAGTCCTCCCTGCCGGGACCCGGGCTGCCGATGTAGGTCAGGTCGGCGATCGCCTCCGCGACCAGATAGGTGTCGGCATCCGTTTTGCCGTCGCCGCCACCCTCGGGGCCGCTCTGGGGCCGGATGTTCGGGCAGATCACGCGCTGGCAGAGCTTGCGGCAGAATATCTCAAAGCGCTGGTGCTCGTTGCGCGCGGTCATCGTCTCGAGCTGGAACTCGAGTGTGGGCCGGTCGAGCATGTAAAGTGGCCGGTCAACCGTATCGGAGTAGAGTTCGGGCCGCAGGTCACGCATGAACTTCGAAGGCGTCGGGCGCTCCTTGGCTGGCTCGTTGGCCGCCTCTCCGATTCGTTCGTTGCTCATGCGAACGAAGCTAGAACAAGGGTCGATACGACACCAGCCCGTCCGGCTCCGGTCAGTTTAAAACCCTCGCATGGTGGCGTTCCGCGTTTCCGAATGCCGGACACCGTGTCCCCGCCTGCGACGCTGCTCGCTTGCTCATGCTCGCCGCCCGAAAGCGGAACAGCCGCGCTACACCCTTTTACCCCCTGACACCGCATAAACGAAGGGCGGCTTTTGAAATGAGCCGAGAGTCGGCTGAACGACCGAGATTGGGGCGCATTGCAGCCGGACGCTTTCGCGCTGATCGAATGACCGGTTCTGGCGGAAGCTGCCTTTCAGAGCTCGATCGGCGAACGACGCATTCTGGTCGATGGCTGCCAACGGCGCATTCGGCGTGTTCTGGGACATTTCTGCCGTTCCCAAGCGACACGTGGAACGGCAGCTCTTGTCAGGAGCCGACGTCCGGCGGTTGCCTAACCGTCGTCGCAGAAAGACAGACATGGGCCGCGGAAGGTCCAGGCTTCCGGCTTCGGCCGCCTGGAGTCGAAGCGGCTGGCGAGCAATATCGGATGATGCAGGAGATTGACGCCGCCAAGCCGTTCCCCGCCTGACCTCAGCCACGCGCGTCGATCCAGCGCTGCGGGATGAGCCCTTGTCCACGCCACCGCGCGACCACGGCATCGGCGAACCAGCTGTCCCGGAGATCCGCGTGGTCGGTCACGATCACTTGGAGGCTCGGCGCCAATTCGACCGTCACGTCGAACATCAGCTTGAAGAGCTTGAACACCGCTTCACGGTCGGCGTCCGGCAATCCGGAGACATCGCCGTCGCGATCCTGCTCGGCTGGGTAATGGGCCTGCGAGGGCTGGTCGAAGAAGATGAACCCGGGAACCGGGCGATCCTTCTGCCGAAACCAGCGATGGAGCGCGAGATGGGCGAGCACATGATAGCCCACCCAGTTCTCACCGCTTCCCATGCGGAACAACGGAACCGGTCCATCGAGCGTGTCCGCAACGACGGCGAGCTGCTTGATGTCAAGCCTCAAGCGGCTTCCGCTGTGCTCGAGGTCCAGTTTCTCTGAGTCGCGCGTCATAAAGTCGCCGATTAGATTGAGGATCGAGGTCAGTCGCTGTTCTGTGCTCTCAGGGTCGACCAGCTTCTCCAGCGCCTCGACCCGCTTGCGGGCAGCGTCGAGCTCCTCGGTCGATGCGGCCGCCGCGGGCGGCGGGGGCAGCGTTTCCAAGAAATAGGCGATGCGCCCCATCGTCCGGGCAAGCCTCAGCTGGCTGTCGCGCTCTGATCTGAAGGCGTCATCCTGTTTGGCGAGCGTATCGATCTGATCCTGATTGCGCTTAAGCGCGTCCTCGATTCTCTTCTGCTGCTCGACGAGATCCCCCTGCACTTCCTGCAGGCGTGGCACTTCGCGCCGAACTTGGCTCAGTTGCTCTTCGATCCCGCTCAGAGTCCTGTGCATCTCCGCCGCCGAAGGAACATGGACGTCGGTCGAACCACACAGGGCGCAGGCCTCGACATCGCCCTTCGTGACCAAACCAAGGCTTGCCAGCCTTGCTCTTTGCTCTTCGGCTTCCTGCGCGAAGCCACCGGCGACATCCTCGACCTGCCGGATCTGGCGCAGGCGCTCCTTCAGCACGGCGAGCTCGCGCCGCAGCCCGGTGCGCTCACGGCGAAGGACAGCGATCGGCTCCGTCGAATCGGGCGGCACCGGTACTTCCTGAATAACCGGATTGATAGCGCGAAGGCCGCCGAGCGCGAGGTCCTGTGCGGGCGGCGGGCCGGGAGGAAGCAGACCGACCGACTGCGCCTCGCGAAACATGTCTTCGGTGCGTGCCGCCGACAGGCTGGCAAGCTGCTCGCGCTCGCCGGCCAGCTTAAGTAATTTCCTCAGTTCCTTACGTTCGAGATCAAGCTGGACCTTAAGCCGCAACACGTCCTCGTCGATCGCGCCAAGAAAATAAGGCAGCACATCCTTGATCGTCTGCGGTAGGAACGGCTCGCTCTGGCGATGGAACAGGATCTTGCGGCTGTCGATCTCATCTTGGTCCTGGATGCAGAACATCAGGGCATGGCGAATGTTAGCCGCGATCGGGTTGCGTGTTTGGCCCTCGGGGACTGTCGTCACATTTTCGGAGATGCCGACCGACGATGTGAGGATTGCTTCGATGTCCGAAACGCCGATATTGGGGGTCCAGTCGGCGCGTTCGGGCATCGCCACGTCCGCGCCGACGGCGTAATAGACGCCCGGATCGCGTGTTTTTGGCGGTCTGGGGTTGCGCCGCGCGAGAAAAATCCGACTGTCACCCCGGTCGAGCAGGATGCCATACCATGCGACATGCTGGCGGATCACACCGTCCGAGACGTGGCACTGCTCTCGACCGAAGCAATATTCGATAATGTCGATCAGGGACGACTTGCCAGTTTTCGACGCCCCGGTAATGATGCTCAAGCCCGAAACGTTGAGCTTGACCGAGTTCATTTCGCCATTGTGCCCATAGACGCCGATTTCCAAAATCCTGAGGCTCACGGGGTGACTCCAAGCATAGATAAGATGGTGGACTGACGATCATCCTTGGGGATCCATCGCCCCACGAAGCGGGCCGCCTCGTAGCAGTCCTTTATTTCCATCGTGTCGGTATCGAGCCGCGGCGGATCAGGTTTGAAGCGGTACGCCCCCGGTCTGAGACCGTCCCCAGCAATGGCCAGCCAGTCCTGCGCACAACCGAGCTGGATCGCCTCGCGGGTCGTATCGACCAGGTCCCGGCAGAGTACGGCGAACTCTGCGTTGAACTCTGGATGCGTTGTCACCCAGCTCGTCATTCGCGTCTTAAGCGTGGGCAGCGCGCGGCGTACTCGCGCATTGAGGACGATCGGTAGGACGAGAAAAGCATGGGCGAGCGGAAGCGCACGGCTCGTATCGCCCTCCTGATAGCCCCGGGTCGCAGCGCGCAGGAGCAGAGCGCAGAAGACCGGATTGAAAAGGGTCTGGTCCTCGATGGACCGATCATTCCATGCCGGGCTCATCGTCACCCCCTGGCGCAGCTGGGCTCAGGCGCTCGACATAATGCGGGTGCCACCCGATAATATGATCGTCTGACAGCATGTGATACGATCCCTGCGAGACATACGCCTCGATCACTTCGCGAATCGGAATGGCATTGCCGGTGGTCGTCGAGAAAACGTCCATGCCGATATCGGCCAGCTCGGCCTCCGACATGTTCTCGCGAAGGCGGCCCTCGGCGACACCTCTGCGCCGCTGCCAGTGCTCGGTCAGCTGGCGCCCATAATCGGTGAGTTCGTTCTGCCGGAGCAGACCGTCCCGCGTCCAGCGCGAGCGTTGCTCGCGCGCCCGAAAATAGTCGACGATCGCGATCTTCTGGCCAGTCGGGCCAAGGCCGATGAGCTTGAGCTGCTCGACGAACGGGCGCTGCTCCAAAAGCCCGACTGTTTCGCCCGACGGATCTGCCGTGCCGTAGTCGATCGGCAGCTGGTCCGGTCCGAACTCGTCGCGCAGATCATCGATCTTGGAGTCGATCAGCGACACCGGAATAAGCTTTCCACCCGAGGTCGCCAGGGCGTCGATCACGATCGCGAACCACCATCCCTCGAGCCTTTCGCGAAATGCCGTCATATATTCGAGCCGACACGCACGCTTGAGCGCCGCCGCCAGCTCATCTTTCACGTCCACGATCGTCGGCGAGGCGTCGAGCATTTCGACCATCCCGATAATCTGCTCGCGCATTTCGGGTGTCTGCTCGAGGAACACCTTGGTTGCCCAGGCGACCTTTTTGCTTTTTGATTTCGCGGCCGAAATCGCGAGCTTCTCAGCTGCCTTCGTAACGTCCCGGCCCTTGGGGCCCGGCCGGAGCAGCGAGACCGCCGTATCCGCGCCAAGCGTCGAGGTCGTCACGAAGGTGAGCTTAATCTTTCCAAGCTCGGCCGGATGATCCCTCACCCGCTTGGTCCAGATACCTATCGTGTTCCAGAACTGGACCGCCCGGTCGCTCATAGGCTTGGGCTTGAGACTGTGCTTCGACTGCAGAAGCTCTTGCGGCGAGCCGTTGTTGGAAAAGGCGATGTCGTCGAAACACTCAATCGAGACCTCGAGCCCGGGCGTCACGTCCTGACGCTTCAAGGCCGCGAGAAGCGCGTACCGGCACTGAAAAAGATAACCGCTCGCCGAATCGGCTGCTGAATGATCTGCCACAAGCCCCCCCCTGGCACATAGCTACTGAGATTATGCTATCTAAGGCAAGTAACCATCCTGAGTTCGAAGCTCAACTTGGCGATGACTTCGGTCCGTTGCTCACCTATCTAGCTGTCAGACGCACAGCGGGGAGACGTGATGGGCATCGTCAAAGCCTGGATGATGGAGATGGAAGAGCGCGGTTACAGCGAGTCCGACGACTATGTGTGCGCCGCCTGCGTCACGGATCCTTTTCTCGCTGAGTGGATCGCTGGGCATGCTGAGGCGAATGCCTGCAGCTTTTGTGAGGCCGTGTCCGATCAGCCCATTGCCGCTCCCTTCGAGGACTTTACCGGCGTCGTCCTCGGCGGGCTCGGCTTCGATTGGAATGAGCCGACCCAAGAAGGGATCACGTATATCACGCGCGAGGGCGGTTGGCAGGCGTCGCTCTCGACGACTGCCGATGTGCTCTACGATGCCGGATTTTCTGAGAATGACGATATGATCGCGGCGCTCGACGACATGATCGACTGCGAAGCCTGGGTTGAACGCGAATTTTATCGCGGTACCGACAGTCAGCGGCTCAGTTGGGGCTGGGACAGTTTCAAAACCTTCACCAAGAACCATACACGCTATTTCTTTCTCCAGGCGCCGGGCGATGGTTATGACGAACTGACGCCAGCCGAAGTGTTGGCAACTGTTTCCGACATGATCAGGACGAAACTCGCCGATGAGGGGCTGATCAAAACGATAGGCAGGAACACTGACCTGATCCGCATTCGCGTGGACGATCAGCCGCAGACGACAGCGTCGGCGATTGGAACGCCAAAGCCTGAACATGCACGTCAGTCGAACCGGATGAGCCCTGCTGGTATTCCGATGTTTTACGGCGCGTTCGACCTAGACACGGCGCATGCTGAAACCTTCGATCCGGCCACGCATGCTGGGAAGGCACTGTCGGTAGGAACCTTCCGATCCCTGCGTGACCTCACATTGCTCGACTTGGCCGAGCTGCCGCCAGTGCCGAGCGTCTTTGATCTTGATCGGCAGCCGCTAATTCATTCTCTACGGTTCCTTCACGCCTTCGCCGCCGACATCTCACAACCGATCGCGCGAGATGGCCGCGAGCACATCGAATATGTCCCAACCCAGATCGTCACCGAGTATTTTCGCCGGCTCTTCCGATCGGCGGATGGTCGTAGTCTCGATGGCATCATCTACCGGAGCGCCAAGCATGCCGGGGCCAATGCTTTCGTTCTCTTTTGCGAAAACGAGCAATGCATCGACGTCGACGCCCCGGAGGACGAGGCATCGCTGCTGCGTCTAGCGTCTGTCTCTTACCAATAGGCGGGCCTCATCCATGCCGTGTGGCCGCAGGCCAACCAAGGCCGAATTTCTGCTCGCGCATCCACTCTGCTGATTTTGTGGGGGGCGACGGCCCGCGGTCGAGCGTGATCATGCCCCGGCGCGGATCGTGTTTCGTGGCAAGCATTGTCCAGACGATTTCGAGTTTCCGGCCTGCGCCGAATGCAACCGCGCCATGGCGCTGAGCGAGCAGGTGACCGCCTTCTACATCCGCAGCATCGACCAGATATATGACCAGCTCGATGCCGAGGAGTATGGCAAACCGATTCGCGGCATCGTCAACAATGCTCCGGAAGCTCTGCCTTATCACGACCGCAGTCGGCCGCCCGCCCGCAGCGCTCAGCGGCGACAGTTTTCAACTATCGTTTGCCCAAACGCCGCACGTCGCCGACCGGCCAATATCGGTCGCTTGCCTGACCCGAGCGACAGAGTCGCAGAAACGAGCGGCATTTGGGCCGGAAGCTGCCGTTCAAGGCCCCTTCGGGGAAAGACCTATTTTGGTCGAAAGCTGCCGCGCTATCTCACCGCCAACACCACTGCCGTGCAGTGGTTTCGTGCAATGAGTCAGGTTCGCTCCTTCGCCAACATTCGCTGCTGCGGAACCCTAGGTGCGTTATTAAGCGCTGCGAGCGTGATCGACGCTACCTTGCACTGCGCGCTGCGCTAGCGTGTCAGTGATGGCATCCCGACGACCCCCATATGCCTCCAAGCGCCGCCCTGCACAGCGCGACGTTGCCGCGGAACGCTGGTTGCTGCTGCTCTTCATTGTGGCAGCGGTCGCAATCGCTGCTGGCCTTCTGGATACCGTCGGCTTTGCCCCCGAGACGAAGTCTCCAAGGAAAATGACGATGGCGCAGGCCCGCGCCTCGAACGCCAGGGTGCCCATCGTCGCGGCTGCGCGCGTTCGCGCAGCGCCCTATCGCTTTCGTGGCGGCCCCGCCGAGCGCGCACAAGCCGTCGACTGCCTGGCCACCGCTGCCCTCTATGAAGTGGGTGACGACCCGCGAGGGCAACGCGCCGTCATTCAGGTCATTCTCAACCGCGCGCGAGCCCCTGGCTTTCCGCGCACCATTTGCGGTGTCGTCTACCAGGGTTTCGACCGAACCACGGGCTGCCAATTCTCGTTTACCTGTGATGGCTCGATCAAACGGCGCACGAAACATTTCGGCTGGTCCGCGGCGCGACGCGCGGCAAGCGAAGCGCTTGCCGGCCACGTCTTCGCCGATGTCGGCCGCGCCACCCACTATCATGCCGACTGGATGGTGCCGTATTGGCGCGATTCTATGACCAAGGTGGCAAAGGTCGACACCCACCTCTTCTATGTACGCCTCTGAGCGGCTTCGTTATTTCTGCGCCATCATTTTACATGGTGACGCGATGAAACACATTGGCCGTATATCGGAACAAATAGTCGCTTGACGCCGTGTCGTTATTGCTGCTGCAAGACCGTTGCTGTGACATGGCCGTTTACGGTTCTGCGGAACCGCGCAGCGTTTGAACTTTCCCGCCACTCCCATCTGGATAGACCATGGCTGACGAAACCATCACCGATACCGCGCATGCGGTCGAACTCGCCACCGAACTGACCATTGCCTGGCTGGGTAATCCCAATACCCGCATCGATGCCGAACAGATCCCGGCTTTTCTGGGCAGTATGCACAGCGCCATCCTGAAGCTGGCCGGCGGCGGCGAGACGGCGGCAGCAGACGTCGTCGACACGACTGAATACACGCCAGCTGTCTCGGTGCGGAAGTCGCTCGCCTCGAAGGACCACATCATCTCGATGATCGACGGCAAGCCCTACAAGACGCTGCGCCGCCACCTCGCCACCAACGGCCTGACGCCCGAGGAATATCGCCAGCGCTATAACCTCAAGTCCGACTATCCGATGGTCGCCGAGACCTATTCGGAAAGCCGCCGGGTGATGGCCAAGAAGATCGGCCTCGGCCGCAAGCCGGGTGCCAAGGTGACAACGACGGCCAAGCCCAAGGGCGTGAAGGCCGCCAAGAGCGCTGCGGCCGCGCATCTGTCGGGCGAATAATCGGTCAGGCAGGGCTGGCTTCGAGCAGCCAGCCCTGCCTGCTGCTTTCGCCCACGTCCAAAGCCTCATCGGCCACGGGCGCCGCGCTCAGGTGACGCTGGATAAACTTGGCACAGTCCTCAAGCATGCGCCGGCGCGGGGAAATATAAAGCACTGCGTTATACGCCCCCCTCACCTCGTCGCGCTCGACATGAGCGAGCGCCATCTCGATCCAGTCGGGCTGATAGCATTCGGGCTCATTGGCCCAAGTCGAGGCGAGCCCGCGAAAACCATTCACGGCTTGGCGACCGCGATAGCCCATGCGGTAGCAGGCATAGATCATCGTGTTCTGCGAGATCGGCTGGTCCCGCGGAACCGGTCACGCCGGCAGAGACCATGCCACGGTTCGACTGCCAGCTTTCCGCGCGGTTGCCGCCTTGCCGTCCGCCACCGTTCAGGACCGTGTCGGCGTCATTGCCGTTGGCGAGCGCCGTCGGGCCGCTGACCGACGGCGAATTGGCGACGGCGCTCTGCGTGCCCTCGTTGCCGACCGAGGTGGCGGTGACGCCGCAATTATACTGGCGGGCGATATTCGTGGTGTAGCTGGGTGCCTGGTAGAAACCGCCGCGGCGTTTCTCCATCAGGTCGAGGACGAACGCCTGATTGGCGCGATCGGCGGACGTCTTGAGGGACATCGATCCGGCTCCTGTTCCGAGCGGAGGACCATCCCCCGCTGACAGGCGCCCGAAGTGTTCGGCCATGGGCCGCAATCACCGTGGAGGCGCAGCCGGAGCGGCGGCACGCGCATGCGTAGTCCGACCCTTTATGGGTTGATGGCGTCAGGCCCAGGGCTGGACCAAGGAATGGCGCTCATGAAGCGGGGGTGGTCCGCCGCCTCTCCAACGGAGGCGGGAAGACGCATGTCACGGACGTTGCTGCGTCCTGGTCGCTCACTCACCACGCAGGGTGAAGGCGCTGATGTTGATCCCCCAGCGCGGATCAGAAAGACGGATGAATAGTTGGATCGTGACGAGCCAGTCAGTTGCCGCCAGCGTTAGCGATTGAAGCCGAATGGCGGAAACACGGCGCAGGCGTGACTCCGGCGCAGCCGAAAGCGCGGCCCATAGGGCAACGCCTCCCCCCAAGCTTATGCGGCCAATTCCGATGAAATTATTGCGACGCGCGTACTTCCAGCTTTTCCTGCCGCAGCCGCTAGGGTCAGGACATCACCGTTGATTGGGGCAAGCCCTGGACGCACACGCGCCGGGACCTACGTCGTTATGGTGCGCATACCGAACGTCGCGGCATTATAGCGGCAGCGAAAGGCCCGAATAGATCGCTTCGATCCGTTCGACTTCCTCGTCCGTGAGCGAGGAGAATTCTTTGGCGCGGGCGCGTTTGGAGAAAAGGCCGTCATTTTGGCGCAGGAACCGGAAGAGAAGGTCCAACAGGCGATCGGGCATGTCGATCATCCGCTGCACATCGCCCTTGAACGTGTCGTAGGCGCGCAGATACGCGGTTTCGGCGGGCAAATCGACATCGATGGTGCGAGCGACGCACTCGAAGAGAAACTCCGCGTGTGGGGTCGCGTCGAAAAAGCGGTAGAAGTCGGCGGTATCGTTGAGCACTTCGACATTACCGCGGTCTGTGGGCCGCCAGCGGACCTGCGGCAGGAGACGACGCGAATAGCTTTCGAGCACGGCGCGATAGGCATCGATACGGTCGAGGATGACCGCGGAGACTGGAAAGACGAGGCCTGGCGGGTTAAATCCGCGCGTCGCGAGGACATGATGGATCAGATAGCGGTGCAGGCGGCCGTTTCCGTCCTCGAAGGGATGGACATAAACGAAGCCAAAGGCGAGGATCGCGGCAGCGAGAACCGGATCGAGCTGGCGGGCGGCGGTGCGATCGAACGCGGCCAGTCCTTCGACGAGCGAGGGCAGATCCTGATGCCGGGCGCTGATGTGGTCGGGGATCGGCGTACCCGCCAGGCGATCGTGTTCGCCGACGAAGCCCCCCTCCTCCCGCAGCCCGAGATGAACGAAGCGCGCATCGCCAATGACGATGCGCTGCAATCGCTCCAACTCAGCGCGGTCCACCAGGCGGCGACCAGCCTCGCCGATCGCCTGGCCCCAGCGCTGGATGCGATCGTGCGGCGGGTGCTCACCTTCGATCTGGAAGCTGGAGCGCGAATCCTTGAGGAGTAGAAAAGCCGCGGTCCGGGCAAGTAGGTCGGCTGGAACCTCGGCGATCATCCGTCTGGCTTCCTCGCCTAGGTTCCGCGCGACGAAGGCGTCGAGCGCGGGCGTGCGAAAAATCAGCGGGCAGAAGGCGGATGTGCCAGGTAGGTTGTTCTTGACGCGATGGCGCGTCGAATTCGTCCCATCCGTTGCCCATTGGCGCTTTGGATCGACGACCTGGGCGTAGCTGCCCTGCGTCGCGTCGGGCAGATCGAGTCTTTCGTCGAGGAGCCATTCATAGAGAAACCACAGTCGCCGGGCATAGGCGCCCGTCGGCGCCGCTCGCACGAGAGCGGAGACAGGTTCGGGACCCGTGCCCCGGAACAAGGCCTTCAGGACGGCGAGATCGAGCCCTTCATACCGAAGGGCGAACGTAAGATGTCCGGCAAGGTCGTCTTTGGGCTGGTGGCGCGGCGTGTAGACGTCCCAGCCTTCGGCCTGGTAGACTTTGTGGCGCGGGCCGATGGCAGCCAACGTGATCGGCATCGGCACGGCGAGGTCATAGGCATCGATCAGGGCAGCGTAACCGACGGGAACAGCGGCTTCGGGCATCCCACGCCCGTGAAAAACCGTGACTTCCCCTGGAAACGCCTTTCTTTGCCCATGCTCCATGAAATTCGATACCCGGTCCCGAAAATTGACTTTCGGCCGGAGCATTCCATGAAAATCGATACCATTCAATGAATTTCGATTACGCAAAGATCCCTTTCATGAATTTCGATTGAAGCCGATATGAAAGGGCGGCGCTTACGCGTCGCCCGTCTTGAACCGATAGACGGGGATACCGAGCTTGCGGGCCTTGTCGGCGAGGTTGTCCTGAATGCCCGTACCGGGGAAGATGATGACGCCGATCGGCAGGACGTTCAGCATGGCGTCTTTGCGTTTGAACGGGGCGGCCTTGGCGTGTTTCGTCCAGTCGGGCTTGAAGGCGACCTGCGGCACTTTCCGGTGGTCGGCCCAGCGGGCGGCGACCTTCTCGGCGCCCTTGGGCGAACCGCCATGCAGCAGCACCATGTCGGGGTGCTTGGCGTGAATCTGATCGAGCTTGGCCCAGATTGGCTTGTGGTCTGCGACGTCGCCGCCGGAGAAGGCGATCTTCGGCCCTGATGGCAGCATCACCTCGGTCTCGGCGCGACGTTTGGCGGCGAGGAAATCGCGACTGTCGATCATCGCCGCGGTGAGGTTGCGATGGTTGACCATTGAGCCGGTCCGCGGGCGCCAACTGGAGCCGGTCTGGCGGTGATAATGTTCGGCGGCCTGATCGCGCATCAGTTCGAAGGCGTCGCGGCGCTCCAGCAAGGTCTGACCCTCGGCGGTCAGGCGCTCCAACTCGACCGATTTCACCTCGCTGCCATCCTGTTCGCGCTGAAGGCGGCGCTGGCCCTGCTCATTGTCGTCCAGCTCGCGTTCGATGCGGTCGGTGGCGCGGTGGAAGAGATTGACCGTCGACCAGAGGAGATCGTCGAGGTCGGGTTCGAGGCGGGTGTCTTCGAGCGTGGAGATCAGGGCGTCGAAGATGTCGGCGATAGCGCCGGCGACGCGGTTGCCTTCCGGGAGTGGGCGCGGGTCCGGTTCGTCCTCGAAGGGGCGGTGGCCGTAGAGCTGAAGTTCCTGGAGGATATGGTCGGTGGGTGAGGATTCGTGGTGGGGTTCGTAATCGTCATGCGCGCTCATGGGATGCTCCGTCGGTGGACCGCGACCGTCGCGGCCTTCATGGCGACGAAGCCCATGGGCGGGACGGGCCTGCACCCGGTGCGCGAGCACCGGGCCGAAGCGAGAGCGGAGGATGGCGAAGCCCGGCTATTTTGCTTCGCGATGCAAAGTGCGACAGACGGGGTCCCCACGCGGCCTGGCGCGTGGGGTGGCAGAGCACGGCGGAAAATAGCCGGGCGCAGCCATTGCCTGCCCGGCCCGACTATGGGCCGATCGCCCTCTCGAAGGCCAAGGCGCGGTCCTCTCCCGGCGTTGGAGCATCCGGGTGGGCATGACGATCACCCCGCCATTGTGCTCTCTTTCGCCGTTGCCACCAGAGCCATGAAGCGGGCAACATCCAGGGGGGCGAGCTGGACCCGGAGCATAGCGCGGAGCGCGTCCGTGCCGAAGTGACCGAGATCCTCGTTGAAGTCCTTGAGCCTCGGTGTGAGCACGATCGCCTCGATCCCGGCCACGTCTGCCCGTTCGACCAGGCTCTTTCGCGCGCCATTGCCCGCGGAATCGTTGTCGCGGACGATATAGAGCCGTCGCAGCGTCTCGGGGAACAGAATGGCTGCGAGGTGGGCGGCGGACAGCCCGGCCGCCATCGCCATCCCTGGGATCGCCTGCCGCGCCGACAGGATGGTCTCGATCCCTTCGCCCGCCGCCATCACATCGCCGGGGATGCCGAAGCGGACCGCGTTGCCGAGGAGATCGCCCATCGCCTTGCGCTGGGTGTCGATCGGCGCCTTCCCCGAACCGTCAGGGGCGAGCCAGGTCCGATGCGCCCCGGTGATCCGGCCGGAGAGATCGGTGACGGCGGCGATCATCGCAGGCCATTGCTCCGTCGGGCCATGATCATCGGGCCGATAATAGCAGCGCGGGTGGAAATGCAGGTTTGCGGTTCCGTGCAAATCCGTGATGGCGCGTCCGTGCAGATACGTTTCCACGAGCGACTTGCCGATCGGTCTGCACATGGCGACGAGCCGCCGTGCCGCCTCGGCGGAGCCTGACGGCGCTGGTGTGCTGGCGTACAGCTTCGGTGTCGGCTCCGGTTCGGGATGCGGCAGACTGAGGAAACGACGCGCTTCCTTGGCGGCATCGGCGAAATCGATCAGGCCCAGGCTCTCGCGGATCACATCGAGCAGATCGCCATGCTCCCCGCTCTGCGCGTCGGTCCATTTGCCCGCCGGACCTTTGACAGTATCCTTGAGCCGGACATACATCGAGCGGCCCGGCGCGTTGCGCACATCGCCGACCTGCCAGTAGTTGCCCTGGCGGCGGCCGTTCGACAGATATTCGCGGCACACTGCCTCGGCCTGCCGGCCGAGACGTTGCGCCAGATCGGAAGCATCGTCACGGGCCATCATGCGGCCTCCCGTTCGGCGATGCGCAAGGTGGCGAGGAGCTTTTCGAGCACCGCCACGCCATTCGCATCGACGGGCACGAAGAAGCGCAGCTTCCACGAGATGATCTCGGTGAACAGGCCGTAGGAGCGCAGGCGCTCACGCATCGCCTCGGTGAAGCCGGTCAGCTCGATCCGGTTGGCGCCCATGACGCGGACACGGCGGAGCTGGAGACCATCAGCGAGGTCGAGGATGGTACGGCCGTCGAGGAGCGCTCGATGCGCGTCCTCGGCGGAAAGGGTCGCCGTGCCGGTCGATGCAGCGTTGGCGGCCCAGGCCGGAGAGACACGGCAACCGATGATGCGCTCGCCATCGTCGGTCTGGAGCCGATAGACCCGCGTCGATTCGTTCGGCAGCCGTTTCCACACCGGCAGGAGCAGTCCGGCGACGATGTGGATGGTGGTATCCTCGAACTCCGGCACTTCGGCGCATTCGCGGTTCCAGACGGCGGCGAAGGTCTCGCGGGCGGTCTCTTCCCAATGGCTGTCGGCCATCATCTTCAACGAAGCGTGGGAATGCTCCATCGGCCGGATCAGCCGGACGCGGCGCTCGATCTCGCCATCGTCGAGCATCAGCGAGGGGGCTGGCACGCGCACGGCCGCGCGGCCCGACTTGGCGTTGACCATCAGCCTGCCGCCGTCGCTATCGGCATAGGCCAGCGCGTCCGCCAGCGTCATCGGCCGGTTGCGGCGCTTCTCGGTGATGGTCAGCAGACGGGTCTCCGCGCCGGTCCCCGGGTGGGTGTAGATCACCTTGCGGTCGGTGACGACGAAGCTCTCCGCCGTCAGAGTCTCCAGCCCGACATCATAGACGCCGCTGGCAATCGCCCCCTGCACCTTGGCGTCGAGCAATTGCTCGAAGGCGGTGAAGAGAATGCCCTGCAATTCGATGGTCAGCGCCAGCAGGCGGTTGAGGAAGGTCGTGATCGGCGGCAGGTCGTCCTTGATGCCATTGTCGTCCACCAGCTTGAGGCCGGTGGCGGACTGGAAGCGATCCAGTGAGCATCCCTCGATCTTGCCCCGCACGATCAGGAGGTAGAGCTGGCGCAGCGCGTCGCGGGCGTAAGGCGATTCCAGATTGTCCTCGGGCCGGAACAGGCCTTGGCCGCCGGTCTGGCGCTGGCCGCGCGTGATCGCGCCCAGCGTATCGAGCCGCCGGGCGATGGTGGAGAGGAAGCGCTTCTCCGCCTTCACGTCGGTCGCGATCGGGCGGAAGAGTGGCGGCTGCGCCTGGTTGGTCCGATTTGTGCGGCCGAGCCCCTGGATGGCGGCATCGGCCTTCCAGCCCGGTTCGAGGAGATAATGGACGCGCAGCCGCTGGTTCTTCGCTGACAGTTCCGCGTGATAGCTCCGGCCCGTGCCGCCGGCGTCGGAGAAGACGAGGATGCGCTTGAGGTCATCCATGAAGGCGGCGGTCTCGGCGAGATTGGCCGAGGGCGCGCGGTTCTCCACGGCGAAGCGGTCGCCCTTGCGGACGATGCGCCGTGACCGTCCCGTCACCTCGGCCACCATGTCGGTGCCGAAGCGCTGGACGATCTGGTCGAGCGCGCCGGGGACCGGGGGAAGCGATGCCAGATGCTCGATCAGCTCGTCGCGGCGCGCAACAGCTTCCCGGCTCTCGACCGGCTGGCCCTCGCGATAGACGGGCCGCGACGACATATTGCCTTCGCCGTCAGTGTACGGCTCATAGAGCTGGACCGGGAAGGAGTGGGCCAGATAGTCGAGGACATATTCGCGCGGTGTGATGTCGACGCGGATATCGTTCCATTCCTCGGTCGGGATTTCGGCCAGCCTGCGTTCCATCAACGCCTCGCCGGTAGAGACGATCTGCACGACGGCGGCATGGCCCGCCTCGAGATCCGCCTCGATCGAGCGGATCAGGGTCGGTGTCTTCATGCTGGTCAGGAGATGGCCGAAGAAGCGCTGCTTGGCGCTTTCGAAGGCCGAGCGCGCAGCGGACTTGGCCTGACGGTTCAGCGTGCCGTTTGAACCCGTGATGTTGGCAGCCTGCATCGCGGCATCCAGATGGTTGTGGATGATGGCGAACGCCCCGGCATAGGCGTCGTAGATGTGGCGCTGTTCGTCTGTCAGCGCATGTTCGACCAGCTCGTACTCCACACCGTCATAGGACAGCGAACGGGCGGTATAGAGGCCGAGCGCACGCAGATCGCGGGCCAGAACCTCCATCGCCGCGACACCGCCATCCTCGATCGCCTCGACGAATTCGGCGCGCGTAGCGAAGGGGAAGTCCTCCCCGCCCCAGAGCCCAAGCCGCTGGGCATAGGCAAGATTGTGGACGGTCGTCGCGCCGGTCGCCGAGACATAGACGATGCGCGCGTTTGGCAAGGCATGCTGGAGGCGAAGCCCGGCACGTCCCTGCTGCGAGGCGGCGACGTCGCCGCGCTCACCCTTGCCGCCCGCGGCATTCTGCATGGCATGGCTCTCGTCGAAAATGATCGCTCCGTCGAAATCGGAGCCCAACCAATCGACGATCTGGCGCACGCGGGAAACCTTCTCACCACGCTCGTCGGAGCGTAGCGTGGCATAGGTTGCGAATAGGACGCCTTCGGTCAGCACGATCGGCTTGCCTTGCGGAAAGCGCGACAGCGGCGTGACCAGCAGGCGCTCCATGCCGAGCGCCGACCAGTCGCGCTGTGCATCCTCGATCAGCTTGTCGGATTTCGAGATCCAGACCGCCTTGCGCCGCCCTTGCAGCCAATTGTCGAGGATGATCCCGGCCGACTGGCGGCCCTTGCCTGCACCCGTGCCGTCGCCGAGCATGAAGCCCCGGCGGAAGCGCACCGCGTTCGGAGCGTCGGCGGGGGCTGCCTGGACGAGGTCGAAAGTGGGATCGACTGTCCATGACCCTGCGAGATAATCGCCATGGGCCTCGCCTGCATAGATGACGGTCTCAAGCTGGGCGTCCGAGAGCAGTGCGCGGATATTATCGGGGAGCGTCGGACGATAGCTCGGCTTCGGCGGCGCGACCGAAGCCATCGCGGCCGACTGGACCAGCTTGGTCGGATGCGCCTGAGAGCCGGGAATACGGATCGACTGCAATCCGTATTCTTCATAAATCGCTTCTGTGAGTTGCCCGTTTTCCGGTGCCGACCAGTCCACCGTCTCATAAGCGAGTTCGACGCCCTCGGGATCGGCAGCGGCGGCGGCCGGGCGCGAGACAACCGAACGAGCGAGATAGCCGCGCACGGACTTCGGTGCCGTAGCGGCCGCTCGAACCTGGGCAGGCAGCGTTACGGGTGGACGGGGCGGAACCTGGGCCTCGATCCAGCCGAGCAACGTTGCAGCATCCGGCGCCAAGCCCGGCGAGGTCGGGAATACGGTCGGATCGTCGGCGGGCTGCTTGTCGATGACGGCCAGCCGTGTCGGAAAGCTGGTGCCGTGCTTGTAGTAGACCGCGCCTGCGATCGCAGCGGAGAAGACGACACGGCCGCGCGCCTGCAGGGCAGTGAACGCATCGCGCCAGTCCGGCAGGTCCGGGCCGACATTGGCGCCGGTGATGGCGATCAGGCGACCGCCGGGCGCGAGCCGGTTCAGCGCCGAGGCGATATGGCGGAATCCCGCATCCTGCACGCGACCGGCGACATGCGCCATCGCCGAGAAGGGCGGATTCATCAGCACGACGGACGGGACGGACGAAGCCTCCAGATGATCGTCGATCTGCGCGGCGTCGAACCGGGTGACGGCGATAGAAGGAAAGAGGGAGGCGAGAAGATCGGCGCGGGTGTCGGCCAGTTCGTTGAGGATCAGCGACCCGCCCGCTATCTGCGCGAGGATGGCCAAAAGGCCGGTGCCTGCCGAGGGTTCGAGAACCCGATCGTCCGGTCCGATCGCGGCGGCGGTCAGCGCGGCCAGGCCGAGCGGCAGCGGCGTCGAGAATTGCTGGAGCGCCTGAGACTCCTCGGACCGCCGGGTGTGGGTCGGCATCAGGCCGGCGATCTTCGTCAGCACGGACAACCGTGCAGCCGGAGATGCGGATTTGCGGAAGAGCGCTTTTCCGTATTTTCGCAGGAACAGGACGGTGGCGACTTCGCACGCCTCGTAAGCCGTCTTCCAGTCCCAGGTCCCCGACGCATCGGATGCACCAAAGACAGCTTCCAGCGCGGAGCGCAGGATCGCAGCATCAATGGGCTCGCCGCGTTCGAGGGAGGGCATAAGGTGGTTTGCAGCGGAGAGAATGCCCGTTGAGGGGGCAAGCGAGCGCGGCGCGGCCGACGCGGGGGACAGCATGTTCATGGGATCAGACCTCGGGAGAGCGGAAGGGACAAAGCCCGCGCGACGCTCTCTCTCGACCGCCCGGACTCAATCCCGTTCCGGCACCCCTCTCCCTCTGACCGTCCTGACATGACAAAAGCGCCCGACCGTGAGGTGGGCGCTTTCGTGGTCAATGATCTTTCTACCGCCCGTCAGGCTGGATGAAGCCGCCGGGATCGGCAGGATCAGGCGGCAAATAGGCGTCGTAGGGATTGCCGTCCGCCAGATGGCCGAACGGAACAAAGACATAGTCGCCGCTGTCGCGGCCAACAGCGCAGATGACGTAGCGAGAAACGTGGTCTGCAGCGTCGAGGCATTCCATGAGGGCCAGATTGCCGTCGGCGGCCGCGCGCAGCAGCGTCTGGAAGTTGGTGCGGGCGTAATCGGGGATGCTCATCACAGTCTCCTGAAACGAGAGAGCCCGGCCTGCGCGGCGTCGCCACGCAATCTCTGAAACTTGGGCTGGGCTAAGGATGACGGAAAGGAATGGCGCCGGCGGGGATAACTGGAATGCTCCCCGCCGGGCCTGGTCATTCAGCGGCCAGCAGGGCTTGCTCGTCCTCCTCGATCGGCTCCTCGTCCTCCCCATCGTCAGAGAGGAAGGCAGGGAGTGCCGCGTCGCCGGCATCCTGACCGGCATGACCGCCGACCGCCCCCCGTCAGCATCGGCCGGGCGCAGCGCTTCGGGCAACCATCCGCTATCGACCAGCAGACGCTCCGCCTCCTTTGCCATGTCCCCCTTCTTCATATGGTCGATGAGCTGGGCCGCCCGCTCGCCCGCGCCCTCACGCACCGCCTCGACGATGCGCGCCTTGGTGACGCGGCCGAGATAGTTGCCGACGGTTGGTCGCCAACCGACGGCCACCATGTCGAGGCCGGTGGCGCGTGCCAGCCGCTCGGCCTGAGCCATGCGGACCTCAAGCCCATGCGCGCTGACGCCAGAGCCGCTATAGGGATTGGGCCGCTCGTAGAGCGCATTGATCCCGAAGCTGACGCAATGGGCGAGCAGTTCCATGCGGCTGTCATTGTCGAGCGCGGTCAGCCAATCCCACAGTGCATCGTCATCGGAAGGGACATGATCGCCCAAGCGCTCGTGCCGGTCATCGACGGACTTCGCCGATGCGCTCTCATTTAGATCGTCTGCCTGCACCGGGAGGTGGACCCGCCGGACATTGGCCTCCAGTACGCCGGTCGCCGAGCGGTGCAGGAAGGTATCCGAGAAGAGCTTGTGCAGCAGCGCCGTCATGGCGACATGCGGATGGCTGGCGACGGCATCGCGCAGCGCCAGCGTGCGGTGCGCGGTCAGCTCGGTGACGAGGCGTTCGGGAAGCGGCTTGATACCGTCGTCATCGTCCTCATCCACTGTCTCACGTTGGCCACCGAGGGTGATGACGGCATGCTGGATGGCGGGCTCGCGGATCTCGCCGGTGTCGGGATCGACGTCTTCATCTGCCCCTTCACCGTCGCCTGCCGCTTCCACCGGCAATTCGTCCTCAGGTCGGACATAGCCGCGATCGATCCTGAGTGCGCCGTTCGCGTCGATCGTGACGAAGACGCCGGCAATGGCGATCTCCGCCGGATCGTAGATGACTGGGCGATCGTCGAGTTGCTCGATCGCCGTCTCGATCTCGCCGAGGCGTTGATCGACCGCATCCGGCAGGTCGTCTCCGCCCTGATACTCGGCGACGAGGGCGTCGAGTTCAGCCTCCAGCGCGTCGCGGGTCGCGCGTTCCTCGTCGCTCATGTCAAGAACGTCGCGCGTGACTCGACGCAGACCGTGGGTGATGCCGTAGGGGATTTCGACGGCCGCATCGACCCACTTCCACCCCTCATTCGCCACCTCG
Source organism: Sphingomonas sanguinis (assembly GCF_001476905.1). Taxonomy (GTDB): domain Bacteria; phylum Pseudomonadota; class Alphaproteobacteria; order Sphingomonadales; family Sphingomonadaceae; genus Sphingomonas; species Sphingomonas sanguinis_B. The sequence continues at coordinate 24,934 of NZ_LDTE01000111.1, forward strand.
TCAGCGATGATCTTCAGCTTCTCGGCCACCAGCCGGTCCAGCAAGCCGACATCCTGCAGCCAGCCGCCATTGTCGCTCTCGAAGAGATCGCGCAGGACGACGCCACCTGCAGCCTCATACGCATCGACGCCAACGAAGACGGCGCGCTTGTCAGCTACGTGGACGGTCTTCTCGGTCAGCGCGCGCCGGATATGCCATGGCTCGTTCTGCCAGCTATTGCGGACGGCCTCCCAGACTTGTTCCTGGCGGGCATGATCCTGCGAGACGGTGAAGGCCATGAGCTGCTTCAGCTCCATGCCGTCCTCCGCGAAGGCGTCCAGCAGCACGGGGGAGACGGATGCGAGTTTGAGGCGCTGCTTCACGACATTGACGTCGATCAGGAAAGCGGCAGCGATAGCCTCCTCGCTCATGCCCTTGTCGCGCATTGCCTGGAAGGCGCGGAACTGGTCGAGGGGATGTTGAGGAACACGCTCGTCATTCTCGGCGAAGGAGATTTCCTCCATCAGGATGCCACTTGCCGCGTCGCTGACGACGCACGGGACGGTCGAGGTCTTGTTCAGGCGCTTGCTCTTCACCAGCAGTTCGAGCGCGCGGAAGCGGCGCCCGCCGGCCGGCACCTCGAACATGCCGGTCTCGACGCCCTCGGCATCCAGCACCGCCCGGACGTGCAGCGACTGGATCAGGCCGCGTCGGGCGATGGACTCGGCCAGGTCCTCGATCGAGACCCCAGCCTTGATACGCCGGACGTTCGACTGGCTCAGCACCAGCTTGTTGAAAGGGATGTCGCGCGAGGACGACAGGGTGATCTTCTGAACGGCACTTGCCATGGTCTTTACTCCGCGACGGGCAGCCGGGAGCCTCTCTCTCGACCTTCAACCCGTCACGAAGCGAAGCGCCGCCCTCTCACTCTTGGAGGGCAGCGCCACGGGGACGCCCAGGCGGAAACTTCGGCGGGGGGCGCCCCTCCCAATCTGCGGATGATTGACTCCCGATCAGCCGGAGCCGGAGACACGGAAATCCGCATGTCCGGCTCCGTGTAGATCACGCTGCGCGATCGAGCAGCTTCTTCGCCTTGGCCTCCATGTCGAGGCGGGCATCCTGATGTGGCTTGTCCCGCGCGACGGCGGTGATGCCTTGCACGAAATCGAAGATAGATTCCGGCGGCTTGCCTTCCTCGGCCAGTACCGTGTCGATGATCCTGCCGGTCTCGGCCTTGGAGAAACCACGGCGCCGGAGGAAGTCGGTGCGATCCTCGTCGGTGCGAGCGACGATCCGCTGGCGCGCGGCCTTTATACCGTTGACGAATGGGGCCGGAGACGAATTGGCGAAGTTCAGGAGTGCCGGGGCCGCCTCATGGGCGAAGCGGGAGGCGGCATATTTGCTGTGCCGGATGCTGATCTCCTCGAAATCCTCGACACCCCACAAATTGCGATTCTGGCAGACCGCGCGGAGGTAGAAGCTGGCCATGCCGAGCGTCTTCGCCCCCACTTCCGAGTTCCAGCAATAGAAGCCGCGGAAGAAGAGATCGGGCGATCCATCGGGCAGCCTGCCGGCCTCGATCGGGTTCAGATCATCGACGAGAAACAGAAACACGTCACGGTCGCTGGCATAGAGCGTCGTCCTGTCCTTAGTGATGTCGAGGCGCGGGTTATAGATGCCCGTCGACCAGTCGAGCACGCCTGGCACCTTCCAGCGGGTATCCCCCGTGCCGTTGCCGGCGATGCGCTGCACCGCCTCGACCAGTTCATAATCGTAGATACGGCCATAGTCGGGGCCGGTGACAGCGCGCAACTCGACGCGGCCGTCGTCGGTTTCTAGCGTCTTGATCTGCTCGGCCCGGTTCGAGGTCAGGCCATATTGCAGGTTGATCCCGGCGAGCGCCGCGGGGAGATTGCGCAGATAGGCGGCGGGCGCGCCGACCTGGGCGGCCAGCTGACCGAAGCTCCAGTGTGTCGGCGCGACAGGGGCTTCGGCACCCGGCAGGATCAGCGACAGCCGTTCAGGGTTGGTGCGGTTCGCCTCGACATGGATCAGCGCCGTTTCGACGAGACGGGTTCGGCTGCGCTCGGCGCGGCCGCGTACCGCATCGGCCAGCTCGCCAAGCGACAGGAACCGCTCGTCATTGGGACGCGAGAACCATTCGGACGAGACGCGACCGATGTTCTGGCCGCGGCTGACATCGACCTTGTAACCGCCGCTGGCGTCACGGCGGGCTTCGAGCACCTGCATGTTCATGGGACATCTCCACGACGGGCACCGGGAGCCTCTCTCTCGACCTCAACCCGTCACGGAAACTCCCCCAGCCCTCTCACTCTCAGGGAGCTTGCTGGGTTTCTCCGCCAGCCAAAGGGCGGAGAGACCGCGGCTCGAGTGTAGCAAAGTCGCTCCCCTTTACGGTTCTTGATCACCGCATGTTGAAAACATCGCTGCCGACAATCAAAATCGTCAGATATGACGATTTATCCCGGCCAATACGTCATTTCTGAACGATCGATATGCGGAGGCTCAATTAAGACTTCTTGCCTTAAGCATACTGCTATTGAAATCGCAAAGCAGCCGCTCGAAAAACGATCAGACAACGTCCCTCATTGCGCGGCACCCTACCTTCACCACCTCCAACTTAAAACCGCGGCCGAACTTTCGTCGTTGCATTCATATCCTCCGCTTCCAAAAGCTCCTTCTCAGTGCTCGCGTAACCGGCAGCAGCTCACAAAGGGCAAGTCAGAGAATGCCGGGGGCATGGACAGAGCTTGGGATAGTAGAGCCAGCAACGCCGCCTTCATCGCGCCAACTTGCCACTTGACAAAGTAAGGATATTTCCTTACTTTGTCCCAGCATCATGTTAGGAGCCGATCCATGGCCGCATTGTTGAAAGAAGAAAGCACCATCACGGCAAAGGGCCAGACCACGGTCCCCAAGGCCGTCCGGCAGGCCTTAGGCGTAGACTATGGCGGACGCATCGCGTTTGTCGTTGATGACGCGCGCCGCGTCTATGTCGAAAGGGCGGAGGAAGAGATGAGCGATCCGGTTGTCGATAGCTTCCTGACATTCCTCGCGCACGATATGACCAAGCATCCCGGCACCTCTGTCGTCCCGCTACCCGCTACGTTGCGCGATCGGATGGCGGCGCTGGTTGGCGATATCGATGTTGACCTCGATGCCGATATCGACGGGACCGTCGCGCTCTAGTCATGTTAACGATCAACGGCTGGACCATCCTTGCGCATCCCCTTTTTCTCGGTCAGTTGGAAAAGCTGACCGAGACCGTAGAGTTGCTGAAAGCAAAAAAGCCCGAAGAATACCGAAAAAACGCAAACACCAAGCTTCTGGCCGCATTGAACAAGCTCGTTTTCGAGACGGTTCTGGCAGACCCGACAGCGACCGCCTACCGGCAAGGCTCAACCCTGGGCGATGATTACAAGCACTGGTTCCGCGCGAAATTCGGAAACGGCCGCTTTCGCCTGTTCTTCCGCTATGATTCGAATGCCAAAGTCATCATCTTCGCGTGGGTCAACGACGAGACAACGCTGCGGACCTATGGCGCGAAAACCGATGCCTACAAGGTCTTCAAAGGAATGCTGCAAGACGGCAATTCACCAGACGATTGGGCCGCACTGCGCAAGGCGGCTTCCGATGCCGAAGCGGTCGAAAGGCTCGACACCGCCTCGCCCGCGAAGCCCTCGTGATCTACCCAGTTATATTTTCCATCTTTCCTCGATTTACAAGGCGATACAAAAGCAGAGTCCTGGCAATGCAAAACGGAATTGGAATACGAGGAAATGATGCGTCAATGGGCGGTCGTTTCCATTCGCCATCGTCCGCTTCGACACTCTGCCGTTCGCCAGACACCGCCAGAGCAGGCCTATTGCCGCCGATTACTCGCCCATGAATCCAGTTGTTTACGGCGTCCGCAAGGTAAATTCTGTTGGGCATGA
>NZ_LDTE01000112.1 GCF_001476905.1 Sphingomonas sanguinis
CCCGCCTGCGGGAGGGGGGCCTGTTACGCCCGGTGGAGAGGGATGCCCTCCACCCCAAAAGCATCCCCTCCCGCAGGCGGGAGGGGACCGAGGGGAGGGCCCCCGGCCTTTCCGCGAAAACCGGCCGACGCAGGAAGCGCGAGAACTCCGCCTGAATCCGACCGATGCCGAACGGCGGTTATGGCGGGCGCTATCGAGACGCCAAGTCGCAGGCGTCCGCTTCAACCGACAGGTTCCGGTCGGCCCCTTTATCGCTGACTTCGCAGCCCGCACGGAAAAGCTTATCGTCGAAGTCGATGGCGGCCAGCACGCTGTCCAAGCCGCCTACGACGAAGCCCGCACCCGCTATCTCGAGGCCCAAGGCTGGCGCGTCATCCGCTTCTGGAACAACGACGTACTGGGCAATCTGGAAGGCGTCGTCGCGACCATCGAGCGCGCGCTTGCGGAGAAGCCCTCCCCTCGCCCCCCTCCCGCTTGCGGGAGGGGAAGCGCTTGAGGCGCGGACACCCCTGACCTCAATCCCTGCAAGCTCCCCTCCCGCAAGCGGGAGGGGTCGGGGGAGGGCAAACCCGGACCATCCATCACACCCAGACCCTTGCCAAAAACCCCCTCCTGCGCTACCCATTATAATCGCGCGGACGCCATGAGCCTGACCCCGCAATTCCTTGACGAGCTTCGCGCTCGGACCAGTCTGTCGGCGCTGATCGGCAAGACGGTGAAGCTGCAAAAGGCGGGCCGGGAATATAAGGGCTGCTGCCCTTTCCATAACGAAAAGACGCCCAGCTTCTACGTCAACGACGACAAGGGCTTCTACCACTGTTTTGGCTGCTCGGCGCATGGCGATGCCATTCGCTGGATGACCGACCAACGCGGGCTGCCCTTTATCGATGCGGTGAAGGAACTGGCGCAGGTCGCTGGGCTCGACATGCCCGAGCAGGACCGCCGCGCCGCGCAGAAGGCGGAGCGCGCCAAGGGCCTGCACGACGCAATGGCCGACGCCGCCGCGTGGTTTTCAGAGCAGCTGGGCGGCCTGTCGGGCGGTGACGCACGCGAGCTGCTGACCCGCCGTCGGGTCACGCCCGATACGGCGCGCGCCTTCGGCCTGGGTTTCGCGCCCGACAGCCGGGGTAAGCTGAAGGCCGCGCTCAAGGATTATGGCGACCCGGCGCTGATCGAGTGCGGGCTGCTGATCAAGGTCGACGGCAAGGACCCGTATGACCGGTTCCGCGGCCGGTTGATGATCCCGATCCGCGACGCGCGCGGCCGGGTGATCGCGTTCGGCGGCCGGATCATCGGCGACGGCGAGCCGAAGTACCTGAACTCCCCCGACACGCCGCTCTTCGACAAGGGGCGCACGCTCTACAATCTCGACCGCGCCGCGCCTGCGGTGCGCAAATCCGGCCGGGTGCTGGTGGTCGAGGGCTATATGGATGTGATCGCCCTCGCCCAGGCCGGGATCGCGGAAGCCGTCGCGCCGCTCGGCACCGCACTGACCGAGCATCAGCTGGAACGGCTGTGGCGGATGGTCGACGTGCCGACGCTGTGCTTCGACGGCGATGCGGCGGGCCAGAAGGCCGCGATCCGCGCCGCGCACCGCGCGCTGCCGCTGCTCCAGCCGGGCAAGAGTCTGTCCTTCGTCACCCTGCCCCAGGGGCAGGACCCCGACGATCTGGTGCAGGAAAAGGGCGCGGCGGGCTTCGAGGCGGTGCTCACCCGCGCCACGCCGCTCAGCGACCTGCTGTGGCAGTCGGAGATCGCGCAGGCCCAGACCGACACGCCCGAGGGTCGCGCCGCGCTGAAGCAGCGGCTGGAGGAACTGGCGCAGCAGATCCCGCACAAGGATCTGGCCTACGAATATAAGCGCGCGATGATGTCGCGCTATTTCGACATCTTCGGCATCCGCCGGGTCAATGCAGCGGCGGTGCATCAGGCGGTGGCCGAGGCCAATCGCCATGTCGGTCGCGGAGTCGAATACAGCCTGAAGCGCGCGGTGCTGCTGGGCCTGATGCGCTATCCGCATGTCCTGTGCCGCTATATGGACGAGATCAGCCGGTTGGACATGGGCGACCGCTATCTCAACGACTGGCGCCATCACCTGCTTGACGCGGCGGTCAACGATCCGCATCTGTCGCGGAAAGACGCGGCCGAGGCCGAAAGCCTGATCGAACAGATCATGGCGACGACCGACGTCCACCCGATCGACGCGCGCGACTATACCCGCGACCTGGCCTTCAGCTTCTTCAGCAAGGCCAGCGACCCCGCCATTGCGGTCCGCGACCTGGAAAAGATCATCGAGGTCATGCTGGAGGAGAGCGAGACGCGCGCGAACCGCGAACGCGCGGTGCAGGCGTTCCAGACCGACATGACCGAGGATCGCTTCGCCGAGCAGACGCGGTGTCACGCCGCGCACGCGCAATCGCTGGACCAGCTCTATAGCTGGCTGGAGGCGGCGCGCGATCTGGCCGAGAAGCAAGCCGGGGAGGCCGCTTGATACAACACCTCTCCCGCCCCATATCTGGGGCATATTGGGCGACCCACGCCCGCACTGGAAAATTACGCATGGCCCCCTCACCCGCTTGCATCACCTGCGAGCGGTGTGACAGAGGCCGGGCACGGAACCCTGAGGGCATTTGATGGCGAAGGCGAATATGGCGGCGGATACGACCGATACCACGGAAACGGGCGATGCGCCGCTGATCGACCTGAACGAGGCGTCGATCAAGAAGCTGATCGCGCGCGCCAAGAAGCGCGGCTACATCACATACGACCAGCTGAACGAAGCGCTGCCGCAGGACCAGATGTCCTCCGACCAGCTCGAGGATATCATGGCCGCCCTCAATGAGATGGGCGTCAATATCGTCGAGAATGAGGAGCAGGGCGAGGACGGCGAGTCCGAGGAAGAGGCCGACGACGCCGAGGCCACGGACAGCGAGTCCGATGGCGGCCCGCAGCCCGAGGCGAAGAAGAAGGAAACCGTCGATCGCACCGACGATCCGGTTCGCATGTACCTGCGCGAGATGGGCGCGGTCGAACTGCTCAGCCGCGAGGGCGAAATCGCCATCGCCAAGCGGATCGAGGCGGGTCGCGACACGATGATCCTGGGGCTGTGCGAAAGCCCGATCACCTTCAACGCGATCATCGACTGGTCGACCGCGCTGAACGAAGGCACGATGCAGCTGCGCGAGATCCTCGATCTCGACGCCATGCTGTCCAAGGACGCCGGCCCGGAAAATCTGGGCGAGGAGGACGAGGACGACAATGGCGAGATCAGCGCCAAGAACGCCGGTCCGCAGTTCAAGGAAGAAGAAGAGCCCGAGGAACCCTCGGTCGATGGCGAGGATGAAGAGGGCGGCGAACGTCGTGGCCCCCGCGCCGAGGACGAGGAAGAGGACAACACCTTGTCCCTCGCCCAGATGGAGGAAACGCTGAAGCCTCAGGCTTTGGAGAAGTTCGCCAACATCACCGCAATCTACAAGAAATTCTCGAAAATCCAGCAGCAGCGCTTGGAGTCCATGGCGCTGGGCGGCGAACTGTCGGCGGCCGAGGAGCGCAAATACCACAAGCTGCGCGAAGAGCTGACCGCCGAGGTCGAGAGCGTTCAGTTCCACAACGCCAAGATCGAGTTCCTGGTCGACCAGCTCTATGCCTTCAACCGGCGCCTGACCGCGCTGGGCGGCCAGATGCTGCGCCTGGCCGAGCGGCACAAGGTCAACCGCAAGGACTTCCTAGACCGCTATCTGGGTCATGAGCTGGACGAAAACTGGCTCGATACCGTGCGTGGCGTCGACAAGAAGTGGGGCAACTTCGCCACCAACGAAGCCGCCACCGTCGACCGCATCCGCAGCGAAATCGCCGACATCTCGCAGCAGACCGGCATGGCGCTGACCGAATTCCGCCGCATCGTGAACATGGTGCAGAAGGGCGAGCGCGAGGCGCGTATCGCCAAGAAGGAAATGGTCGAGGCGAATCTGCGCCTCGTCATCTCCATCGCCAAGAAATACACCAATCGCGGCCTGCAGTTCCTGGACCTGATCCAGGAGGGCAATATCGGCTTGATGAAGGCGGTCGATAAGTTCGAATATCGCCGCGGCTACAAGTTCAGCACCTACGCCACCTGGTGGATTCGTCAGGCGATCACCCGCTCGATCGCCGACCAGGCGCGGACCATCCGCATCCCGGTCCATATGATCGAGACGATCAACAAGCTGGTCCGTACCAGCCGCCAGTTCCTGCACGAGCAGGGCCGCGAACCGACCCCGGAAGAGATGGCCGAGCGCCTCTCCATGCCGCTGGAGAAGGTGCGCAAGGTGATGAAGATCGCCAAGGAGCCGATCTCCCTCGAAACGCCGATCGGCGACGAGGAGGATTCGCATCTGGGCGACTTCATCGAGGACAAGAACGCGGTCATTCCGGTGGACGCGGCGATCCAGGCCAATCTGAAGGAAACAGTCACCCGCGTCCTCGCCAGCCTGACCCCGCGCGAAGAGCGCGTGCTGCGCATGCGCTTCGGCATCGGCATGAACACCGACCACACGCTGGAAGAGGTCGGCCAGCAATTCTCGGTCACCCGCGAACGCATCCGCCAGATCGAGGCCAAGGCGCTCCGCAAGCTGAAGCACCCCAGCCGCAGCCGCAAGATGCGAAGCTTCCTCGACCAGTAAGGTTGGGTTTGGGTTTTAACGAAAAGGGCCGCCGGTCGAAGGATCGGCGGCCCTTTTTCATGCTCACCCATTTTCGGATGATGGATCAGCAGCCCCAGCCCCTCCACAATCGTGGCCGAAAGGGGTATCGGGCGCGCATGAAGTATGCGTTGCCGCTCCTCGCGCTGCTGACCGCCGCTGCACCCGCGAACCAGAATGTCCCCCGCCCCGGCTATGTCCGGGTGCAGATCAACACCTCCGAAGGGCCGATCGTCGTCGCGCTCGACGCGCGTCGGGCGCCGGCGACCACGAAGAATTTCCTGGCTTATGTCGATGACGGGCGGTTCGACGGGACGGTCTTCTACCGCACCGCCCGCGACAAGCGCGATGCGAAGAAGGGCTTCGTCCAGGGCGGCATTCGCACCGATGCGCGGCGTATCCTGCCCCCCTTCCCGCTGGAGACGACGACCAAGACCGGGATCAAGCATCTCGACGGCGCGATCTCGATGGCGCGGGGCGCGACGCCGCAATCGGCGGGTGGCAACTTCGTCCTCACCGTCGGCCCCGCGCCCGGCCTGGACGCACGGCCGGGCTATGACGGCTATGCCGCCTTCGGTCATGTCGTGGCGGGCATGGATACGGTGAAGAAGATCCTGGCCAAGCCCTCGGGCGGGGGCATGGATGCGATGAAGGGGCAGATGATCCTGCAGCCCGTCAAGATCTTCAACGTCAAGCGGCTGGACGGCAAACCGCACCCGACCGGCGAGCCCAAGATGTGGCTGTATAATTTCGGAGGATAAGCCCCCCTCTCCCGCCAAAGAAAAAGGGCGGCGGCACCGCTTGATGCCACCGCCCCTTCCCTGTCGAACCGCTGGACGGTCCGCCGCGCCGATTACTCGGCGGCTGCGGTGCCCTTGGCCGGACGCGGATCGCGACGCTCGGCGATACGCGCCGACTTGCCGGTGCGACCACGCAGGTAATAGAGCTTCGCACGACGCACGGCGCCGCGACGAACCACTTCGATCGAGTCGACGTTCGGCGAGTAGAGCGGGAAGACACGCTCCACACCCTCACCGAAGGAGATCTTGCGGACGGTGAACGACGAGCCCATGCCCTTGTTCGCGCGGGCGATGCAGACGCCCTCATAGAACTGGACGCGTGTGCGCTCGCCTTCGACGACCTTCACACCGACCTTCAGCGTATCGCCGGGGCGGAATTCCGGGATCTTCTTCGTCTCGTTGAACTTGGCGATCTGCTCAGCTTCGATCTGCTGGATCACGTTCATGACTTCATTCCTCAATCGTCGCCGCGCGCCAGAGGGCGACCGACCCGAACGCCCTCATGACGTTCCCAAAGGTCCGGCCGCCTTGACCGTGTATCCTCGCAAGCCCTGGCATGACGCCATTTTGCGATTTTCGCATGATCCCCCGATCGCAGCACTTCAGGGATCGTGCGCCCTTCCCACTCAGCAGGTCGGGTATATTGCGGATATTCGAGGAGGCCGCTTTCGAAGCTTTCCTCGACTCCACTGGAAGCCGCGCCCATTACGCCGGGAAGCAGCCGAACGCAAGCGTCGAGCAGCACCAGCGCGCCCATCTCGCCACCCGACAGGATATAGTCGCCGATCGACACCTGCTCGATGCCGCGCGCCTCGAAAAGGCGCTCATCAAAGCCCTCGAACCGGCCGCACAGCACGGTCACGCCCGGCCCCGCCGCCAGTTCGCGAACACGTGGCTGGGTGAGCGGCGACCCACGCGGCGTCATCGCCAGCACGGGCCGGTCGTCGGCCACCGAATCCACCGCCGCTGCCAGCACATCGGCGCGCAGCACCATGCCCGCGCCGCCGCCCGCCGGGGTATCGTCGACCGAGCGATGCTTGTCAGTCGCGAAGTCGCGGATCTGCACAGTCTCCAGCGTCCAGCGATCCTCGCGCAGCGCCCGTCCCGCCAGCGAATGGCCCAAAGGTCCGGGAAACATCTCCGGATAGAGCGTCAATATCGTTGCGCGAAAGGTCACAGCGTCCAGTTCTCGATGGTCAGGCCGGGAATGTCGGCGAAGTCGGCTTCGTTATCGGTGATGACGGTGCTGCCCAGGCTCAGCGCATGGGCGCCCAGCAGCCGGTCGAACCGTCCGCGCCGAAACGGAAGGGTCGCATAGCAGCGCGCCGCCGCTTCGTCGAATGGCAGGATCGGCATCTGCGTCGCCAACTGCTCCAATTGCCGCTCTAACGGCGGCTTACCGTGACGAACGCCTAGCGCCAGTTCGGCGAAGACGATGCTGGACAGGCCGATCTCGCCCACCGGTGTCGCGGCGACACGTTGCAGCAGGGCCGGATATTCCCCAGCAAACAGGAAAATGCAGCAATTGGTGTCGATCAGATAACGCACCGCCTCACGCATCCTTACCGTTCAGCAAGTGCCAGGGCCGCTCGGGATCGTCGAACTCGCGCTCTTCGCGCTCGATCGGCTTCAGCCACGGCATCGAACCCGCAATGCCAGTCAGGTCGATCGTCTTGCGCGGGGCCTGGACGGGCTCGAACACATAGCGCCCCTGTTCCTCGCGCAGGGTCATCTCCGTTCCTTCGGTCAAGCCCAAGGCGGCGGGCAGGCGAAGCGCCAGCGAGTTGCCCGATCGGAAGACCTTTGCCTGATAATCCCTGCCCATAACGACTCCGTATATACGCCATGTATATACGTCACACATCAGGAAATGCCAAGGAACGTTGCCGCGCCTCGCGCTTTGCCCTCGCCATGGACGATTGCATCATCATCGGGGCGGGCCCTGCCGGGCTGACGGCCGCAATCTATCTCGCGCGCTATCATCTGCGCATCCATATGTTCGACAGCGGATCGAGCCGGGCCGCGATGATCCCCTGTACCCACAATCATGCCGGTTTCCCCGAAGGCATCAGTGGCAAGGCCTTGCTGTCACGCATGCACGATCAGGCGCGTCGCTACGGCGCGCATTGCACGCCGCACCGGGTCACGGCCATCCACCCCGAAAATGGCCATTTCCGCGTCGTCACCGATGACGCCGAGTATCGCACCCGAACCGTCCTGCTCGCCACGGGCGTGGTCAATCACCGCCCCCGCAAGCTCCTGCCCGAGGTGCACGACCCGGCGCTGGAGCGTGGACTGATCCGCTATTGCCCGGTCTGTGACGGTTATGAGGTCACCGACAAGCGTGTCGGCATCATCGGTACCAGCGACCATGGCATGCGCGAGGCGTTGTTCCTACGCGGTTTCACCCGCGACGTGACGCTAATCGCGCCCGATGCCGCACACGACCTCGATCCCCGATGCGCCAAGGCTCTCGACGAAGCAGGCGTGGCGCGCATCGACGGTCCTTGCGGCGGCTGGGCCATCGAAGGCGAGCAAATTGCGCTTGATACGGCAAATGGGCGAATGCGCTTCGACAGCGTCTATCCGGCGATGGGCTCGCGCATCCGGTCGGAACTGGCGGTATCGGCGGGTGCCAAGGCGGACCTGAGCGGATGCCTGGAGGTCGACGACCATCAGCGGACGTCGGTGCCCGGCCTGTTTGCGGCAGGGGATGTGGTGAAAGGTTTGGATCAGATCAGCCACGCGATGGGCGAGGCCGGGGTCGCGGCCACGACGATCCGCAACCTGTTGAACGAGCAGTCGCCGATCAGGCGATGAAGGCGCGATCCACGATCAGGCGGTCCTGATTCCATTCGGGCACGGCCTGCGCGTTCATCGGCACCATGAACCGGCGGCCATCGGGGCGTTCGATTTCCAGCACGTCGCCCGCACCGAAATTCTCGATCAGCGCGACATGGCCCAGTGCCTCGCCATCGCTGGCGATCGCGGACAGCCCGATAATGTCGGCATGATAATATTCGCCCTCTTCCAACGGAGGCAGGGCTGAGCGCGGCACCGTCAGTTCTGTGCCGCGTAACGCCTCGGCGGCGTTGCGATCGGTGACTTCGGCAAAGCGGGCGATGACGCCGTTCGAGCCATCGCGCGCGGACTTCAGCGTCAGCGCGCCGTCATTGAACGAGCGATAGTCCGACAAGTCGTCGGCAAAAACCTTGAGCCGGACCTCGCCCGTAATGCCGTGCGCGCCGATGATGACGGCCAGCGTGACGTGGGCCTCACCCGCTAGGTGAGTCGCCGTCCCCGTTGGGGGCGTCGTTGCCGCCTTCGGCGGGGTCTGGCGCGGAGACGCCTTGGTTGGTCGCGTCGTCATGATCGTCGGGTGCGGTCCGGGGATCGGGTTCGGTCGGCGGGGTCATGCGCATATCTCCTAAAGCCATTGGCTTTGGAAACGCATGACCCCGTATCCGGTGCCTTGCGCTGCCCCGATCGCGATCGACCGAGGCAGCGCAAAGCCGAAAGCCATTAGGCCTCGGCGGTCTCTTCGGCCGGAGCGTTGGCAGCTTCCTGGGCAGCCTTCAGCTTCTCGGCACGCTCTTCGGCGCGCTCGGTGGCCTTTTCGCCCGGCTTCGCCTTGTTCGGGTTGTTGCGAGCGGCGCGTTCACGAACGCCGGCGGCGTCGAGGAAGCGGGCAACGCGGTCGGTCGGCTGCGCGCCATTGGCCAGCCAGTGCTTCGCGCGCTCGGCGTCGAGCTGCACGCGCTGGTCGTTGTCCTTGGCGAGGAGCGGGTTGTAGTTACCGATCTTCTCGATGAACTTGCCGTCGCGCGGCGCACGGGCGTCGGCCACCACGATGCGGTAGTAAGGGCGCTTCTTCGAGCCACCACGCGACAGACGAATGCTGAGAGCCATATTTCAGTCCTTGAGTTAAAACGTTCAAATCCACCGGCATTCCGTCCGGCGCGGGGGTTATTTCTTCTTCAGGAGATTCTCGAAGCCGGGGGGCAGCTTGGGCATGCCGTCGGGCAGCTTGCCGCCGCCCATGCCGCCACCGGGCAGGCCGTTGCTGCCCGCCTTGTTGAGCATGTCGCCCATCTGCGGACCGCCCAGCGCATTGCCCAGACCGCCAAGGCCGCCCTTGCCGAGCATGGCCATCATGCCCTTGATGCCGCCCATCTTCTTGATCTTCTTCATCGCCGTGGACATTTCCTGATGCATCTTCAGGAGCTTGTTCACGTCCTGCACCGTGGTGCCCGAACCCTTGGCAATGCGGATCTTGCGCTTGGCGTTGACCAGTTCGGGCTTGGTGCGCTCCTTGGGCGTCATCGAAGTGATGATCGCATCCATGCGGAGCAGGATCTTGTCGCCACCGGCATCGTTGAGCGCGTTCTGCGCCTTCTTCATGCCCGGCATCATGCCCGCCAGCGCACCCAGCCCGCCCATGCGGCGCATCTGGGCCAGCTGGCCGCGCAGGTCGTTCAGGTCGAACTGACCCTTGGCCATTTTCATGGCCATGCGCTCGGCATCTTCCTGCTGGATCGTCTCGGCGGCGCGCTCGACCAGCGACACGACGTCGCCCATGCCGAGGATACGACCCGCGACACGCTCTGGATGGAAGGCCTCCAGCGCGTCCATCTTTTCGCCGACACCGGCGAACTTGATGGGCTTACCGGTGACGGCGCGCATCGACAGCGCCGCACCACCGCGCGCATCGCCGTCCATGCGGGTCAGCACGACGCCGGTCAGCGGCACCTGTTCCGAGAAGCTGGTCGCGACGTTCACCGCGTCCTGACCGGTCAGCGAGTCGACGACGAGCAGGATTTCCTGGGGCTGGGCGATTTCCGCCACCGCCTTCATCTCGTCCATCAACGCCTGGTCGACGTGCAGACGACCGGCGGTGTCGAGCATCAGGACGTCATAGCCCTGGAGCTTGGCCGCCTGCATCGCGCGACGCGCGATCTCGACCGGCTGCTGTCCGGCGATGATCGGCAGGGTCGACACCTCGACCTGGGTGCCCAGCGTCGCCAGCTGCTCCTGCGCGGCGGGGCGATTGACGTCGAGCGACGCCATCAGCACCTTCTTGCGATCACGGCCCATCGCCCCGCTCGACAGGCGGCGGGCGATCTTGGCGGTGGTCGTGGTCTTACCCGAACCCTGAAGACCGACCATCATCACGACGGCGGGCGGGGTGACGTCGAGCAGCAACTCGCTGGCATCGGCGCCCAGCATCGCGACCAGCGCGTCATGAACGATCTTGACGACCTGCTGGCCCGGCGTGATCGAACGCAGGACGTTCTGGCCGATCGCCTGTTCGGTGACCTTGTCGACGAAGTCGCGCGCGACGGGCAGCGCGACGTCGGCTTCCAGCAGGGCCACGCGCACTTCGCGCATCGCGGTGCGGACATCCGCCTCGGTCAGCGCGCCACGGCCGCGAAGGCGGTCGAATACGCCGCCAAGCCGATCGCTCAAGCTGTCGAACATCGCCTCACCTCGTCAAACCCGGCCCGGAAATTCCGGCCCAAAAACTCGTGTCGTACCGCCAAACGCAAAAGCGCCGGCGGGCGAAACCTCGCCGGCCAGCGTGCACCCTCGGGCGCTTCACCTTCACATTCCGAAACGGAACTTGGGCGCGCTCTTATGGGAAAATGCGGGTGGACGCAAGCAGAACGCGGCCCGGCGCGACGTTAACTTTTTGTATACTGCTGACATGCGACCGATCGGTCATGCCCGGCACGCCCCAGACCGCGTCCAACTCGCCTGCGTCCGCTCGCCTTTTTGGCGTCGCGGCGGCGGGGGGCACCTTGTTGCTGGCCGCTGCGATCCTTTTGATCGAGCTGGGCTTCGATCTGCCCGCCAAGATATTGCTGTTTGCGACCGCAACCGCCTCGACCATCGTCTATTCGCGACTGCCCGCACTGCGCCTTTCCCGCACGCCAGAGCCCGAGCAGCGCGATCCGCTGACCGGCCTTTCCAACCGTCGCCATTTCCACGAAGCGGGCCAGGCGATGATCGGCAACGGACAGCGACGCCAGCGCGGTATCGCGCTGCTGCTGGTCGATATCGACCGATTCCGCGCCATTGCCGGATCGTTCGGCCATGAGGCGGGCGATACGCTGCTCCAGCATGTCGCCAAGACCATTCGCGGCGAAGCCCCGTCCGAAGCGATCGTCGCCCGGTTCGAGGGCGATTGCTTCGGCTGCCTCCTGCCCTTCGATCCGCGCGGGCGCGACCGGATCGAGCGGCTGGCCGACCGGCTGGCGATCCGACTGGGTCAGCCCATCCGCCTGGCCGATCAGGATTTCTCGCCCCGCGCCACCATCGCGCTGACCCGGATCGACGACGGGTCGGCGACGATCGACCAGCTGGTCCGCCAGGCCGACCTGGCCCTGATCGCCGCCAAGACGCGCGGCGATGGCCGTCCGCTGTCGTTCACGCCCGCCCTCGAAGAGGCGATGGCCGAGCGCAACGCGATCATCACCGACCTGCGCGCTGCCCTGGCGCAGGGCGATATCCGACCCCGGTTCGAGGCCCAGATCGATCTGGGCACCGGGCGGCTGACCGGTTTCGAGGTGTCGGGCCACTGGGATCACCCGACGCTGGGCGCGATGGCGGCCGACCGTTTCATGCCGATCGCCGAGGCCTGCGGCCTGTCGGGCGAGGTATCGCTGTCGCTGATGCGGCAGGCGATGGCGGCGGCGCGCGACTGGGACCCGTCGATCACCCTGTCCGTGCCCCTCGCCGCCTCGCAATTCCAGGACGCCTGGCTTGCGCAAAAGGTCATCAAGACGCTGACCGAATGCGGCTTCCCGGCGCATCGGCTGGAAATCGAGATCACCGAGAATGCGCTGTTCGCCAATCTGGCGCTGGCCCAGTCGATCGTCGTCAGCCTAAAGAATCAGGGCATCGGCCTGGCGCTCGACGATTTCGGCAGCGGCTATTCCAGCCTGGCCCATTTGCGCGCCCTGCCCTTCGATCGGGTGCGGATAGACCCGACCTTCATTCACTCCATGGCCGCCGATCCCGATAGCGGGGCCATCGTCGCCGCGATCGTCCAGCTGGGTGACAGCCTGCACCTGCCGATCGCCGCCAAGGGCGTGGACCATGCCCAGATCGATGCCCGGCTGCGCGATATCGGCTGCTCGCATGGCCAAGGGCCGTTCTATGGCCCCACGCTCGACCTGGGGCAGGTGCGTCAGTTGCTCGCCGAGAAGCGCCTGCTCGTCGGAGCCAAGGCGACCACAATCACCAGCCCGCGTCTGGCCGTTTGAGATAGTCGCGCTCGGCGTCGGTCGACGCCCGGCCCAGCACGGCGTTCCGGCTGGGATAGCGGCCATATTGCCGGATGACATCCCGATGATCGCGCGCGAAAGCCAGATTGTCCTCCCGGCCCAGCTCGGCGAACTTGGCAACGCTCAGGTCCTGCATCGCACGCGACTCGGCGTGCATCAGCGGCATGTAGACAAAGGCCAGCCGCTCGGGCGGATAGCGATCCTCCCACCCCGCATCGATCGCGCACAGACACAGCTCCAGCGCGAGCGGATCGGCGGCATATGCCTGTGCGCTGTCGCGGTGCAGGTTGCGCGAAAACTGGTCGAGCAGCAGGATCGCGGCCAACAGCGTGTCGGGATCGTCGCGCCATCCGATCGCCTCGGTCGCCAGCACCTGATCGCGCAGGGTGCCGAACCGCTCCGCGATTTCCCGGTCGAGCGCGTCGTCCTTCGCAAAATGCTGGTCGGGTGCCAATCCGAACCAGAAGTCCAGCACAGTCTGCGCGTGCGCGTGGACTTGTGCCTCATCCATCCCTAGATCGGCGGTCATGTCGTCCCTCCCTGGCCCCGAGATTATCAGTCTGGGCTGTCGCCTCAACATCGCCGAAAGCGAAACGATCCGCGCGCTCGCCGCGGACCGGGCGGACATGGTCGTCATCAACAGTTGCGCCGTCACCAACGAAGCCATCAAGCAGACCCGCGCCGCGATCCGCCGCGCGGCCAAGGCACGGCCCGACGCCCAGATCGTCGTGACCGGCTGTGCGGCCCAGATCGACCCGGCCAGCTTCGCCGCCATGCCCGAGGTCGCGCGCGTGCTGGGCAATGCCGACAAGCTGCGCCCCGAAAGCTGGGCCTCGGTCGAGCCGATGCTGGTCACCGACCTGTCGCGGGTGGTCGACACCGCGCCGCACCTCGCCGCCGCCTTTGCGGGCCATGCGCGGGCCTTTGTCGAGGTGCAGAATGGCTGTGACCACTCCTGCACCTTCTGTATCATCCCGACCGGGCGCGGCCCCAGCCGCTCGGTGCCCGCTGGCCTCGTGATCGACCGCATTACCCGCGCGGTCGAACTGGGACACCGGGAAGTGGTACTGACCGGCGTCGACCTGACCAGCTATGGCCATGACCTGCCCAGCGCGCCCAGCCTGGGCCAGTTGGTCGAGCGTATCCTGACCCATGTCCCCGCCCTCCCCCGCCTGCGCCTGTCCTCGCTGGACTCGATCGAGATCGACGACCGGCTGTTCGAACTGGTGACGGGAGAAGCGCGGGTGATGCCGCACCTCCATCTCTCGCTGCAGGCGGGCAACGACCTGATCCTGAAGCGGATGAAGCGTCGCCACAGCCGCGCGCAATCGGTCGCCATCGTCGAACGGCTGCTGACCGCCCGGCCGGAGATCGCGATCGGGGCGGACCTGATCGCGGGCTTCCCGACCGAGGACGATGCGATGGCGGCGGACACGTTGGCGCTAATCGACGACGCGCAGATCGTCCACGCGCATATCTTTCCCTATTCGGCGCGCGACCGCACCCCCGCCGCGCGGATGCCGCAGGTGCCGCACCCCATTCGCCGCGAACGGGCAACTGCCTTGCGCGAGGCCGCCGCGCGCCGCCGTCGCGACTGGCTGGCGACGCAGGTCGGCCGGACCCGCGACGTGCTGGTCGAGCGACCCGGCACGCGCGGCCATGCCCCCGACTTCGCCGACATTCATTTTACCCCCGCCACCGAACCGGGCCGCATCGCCCGCGTTCGGGTCACGGCGGCGACCGAAACCCATCTGATCGGACAATTGGCATGAGTTCTTCCTCCTCCTGGCACGACAAGCTGCTCGGCGGTTTCCGTCGCACCTCGGACCGGCTGGTCGGCAATCTGGCGGGCCTGGGCACCGCTCGGCTCGACGAGGGCACGCTGGACGAGATCGAGGAAGCGCTGATCGCCTCCGACCTGGGGCCCGAAACGGCGAGCCATATCCGTACTCGCCTGGCCGAGGGCAGCTTCGAGCGGAACATGGAGGATCTCGGCATCCGCCTGGTCGTCGCCGAGGAGGTCGAGAAGGCGCTCGCCAAGGTCGCGACCCCACTGGAGATCGACGCCTTTCCCCGGCCTCAGGTGATCCTGGTCATCGGCGTCAACGGGTCGGGCAAGACGACGACCATCGCCAAGCTCGCGCATCTGTTCATGGAGCAGGATTACGGCGTGATGCTGGCGGCGGGCGACACCTTCCGCGCCGCCGCCATCGGACAGCTCGCCACCTGGGCCGAGCGGGTCGGCGTGCCGATCGTGTCGGGCAAGGAAGGCGGCGACGCCGCGGGCATCGTCTATGAGGCGGTGAAGCAGGCGACCGCGACCGGCATCGACGTGCTGATCGTTGACACCGCCGGACGCCTTCAGAACAAGCGCGAGTTGATGGACGAGTTGTCCAAGATCCGCCGCGTGCTGGGCCGCCTGAACCCGGAAGCGCCGCATGACATCCTGCTGGTGCTCGATGCCACCACCGGCCAGAACGCGCTCAACCAGATCGAGGTATTCAAGGACGTGGCCGGCGTCACCGGGCTGGTCATGACCAAGCTGGACGGCACCGCGCGCGGCGGCGTGCTGGTCGCCGCGGCCGAGAAATACGGCCTGCCCATCCACGCCATCGGCGTCGGCGAGGGCATGACCGACCTGCGCCCCTTCGACGCCAATGAAGTCAGCCGCATCATCGCCGGCATCGAGGGAGGCCGGAAGTGAGCATCGCCCCCAAGACAGAAGCCGGTCCCGGCCTGAAGGCGGGCATCGAATACGGCCCGCTGGTCCTGTTCTTCGCGGTCAATTTCCTCGCGCCGATGGGACCGCTGACCCGCGTGTTGGTCGCGACCGGCGTCTTCATGGCCGCGACCGTGGTGGCGATGATCGTCAGCAAGGTGAAGCTGGGCCGCATCTCGCCGATGCTGTGGCTGTCGGGCATCCTGGTCGTCGTGTTCGGCGGCCTGACCCTGTATTTTCACGACGAGCGCTTCATCAAGATGAAGCCGACCATCGTCTATGCCATGTTCTCGGCCCTGCTGTTCTTCGGCTTGGTGACCGGACGACCGCTGATCCAGATGGTGCTGGGCAATGTCTATCCGGGGCTGACCGAGCTGGGCTGGCGCAAGCTGACGCGCAACTGGGCGTGCTTCTTCGCCTTCATGGCGGTGCTGAACGAAGCGGTATGGCGCAATTCCAGCTGGGATTTCTGGGTCGGCTTCAAGCTGTGGGGCGCGATGCCGCTGACGCTGGGTTTCGCCATCGCGAATATCCCGATGCTGTTGAAGAACGGGCTGAACGCGGACGCCGCCAAGGTCGACGAACCGCCGGTGGAGTGACGATCCTCCCCGGCACGGGGAGGGGGACCGCCGCGAAGCGGCGGTGGAGGGGGCGTGCCGCGAAGGACGACCTATGCGGAAGCCCCCCTCCGTCAGGGCTGACGCCCTGCCACCTCCCCGTGCCGGGGAGGATCAAAAAAAGGGCGGCCCCGTGGGAGCCGCCCTTTCTGGTATCCGAAACCGGACGTGCGCGAAATTATGCGACCGCCGCCTCGTACCGGCGACCAGCCTCGTCCCAGTTCACGACGTCCCACCAAGCCTTCAGATAGCCCGGACGATCGTTCATATAGGTCAGGTAATAGGCGTGCTCCCACACGTCGTTCCCCAGGATCGGCGTGCCCTTGTCGGCGACGACGTCCATCAGGGGGTTGTCCTGGTTCGGGGTCGAGGTGACCTTCAGCTTGCCCTCGGCATCCGCGATCACCCAGGCCCAGCCCGAACCGAACTGGCCCGCGCCCTTGGTGTTGAACTCTTCCTTCAGCTTGTCGAGACCGCCAAACGCCTCGATCGCCTCGGCCAGCTTGCCCGAGGGCTGGGTCGTGCCGGGCTTGGTCATGATCTTCCAGAAGAAGTCATGGTTCCAGAAGCCGCCGCCATTGTTGCGGACGGCCGCGGGGGCCGACGAGATGTTCGCCAGGATGTCCTCGATCGACTTGCCCTGCAGCGACGTGTCGGCAGCAACCGCCTCGTTCAGCTTGTTGGTATAGGCGGCATGATGCTTGTCATGGTGGAAGGTCATCGTCTCCTTGGAGATGACCGGCTCCAGCGCGTCATAGTCATACGGAAGGGGTGGCAGTTCGAAAGCCATCGTCAATGCTCCTTTGGGTTTGCCTGTGGCAACGCCGAGCACCCCAAATGGCTCCCAAAAGGCGGTTACGCAACCGTTCCGATCAGATCGTGGCGACGAAGCGCGTGACGGAGCTGGTCATAGCTCAATCCCAACGACTCGGCCGTGGTCCGCTGGTTGAAACGATTCTCGGCCAGCGCCTTGGTCAACAGCTCGCGCTCGAACCGGGCGACGCGCGACTTGAAGTCGGACGGGCCGACGTCGCAGGCCGCCACTTCGTCGCCATCGCTGACCGGCCCGGGTGCGCCGACCTGTTCGCTTTTCGCGGCGGCGGGCGACTGGCCTTGCGGTCGATAGGGCGAGCGGAAGGGGTCGATCTCGATCGCGTCCACCGGCCCTTCCCGGTCCCAGCGATAGACCGCACGCTCGACCACATTGCGCAGCTCGCGGACATTGCCGGGCCAGCGATGCTCCATCAGCGCATCGGTCGCCGCCGCGCCGAAGCCCGGCCAATCCTCCCAGCCGATCTCGGCGGCCATACGCCGCCCGAAATGATTGGCGAGGACCATGATGTCGCTCTTGCGCGCCCGGAGCGGCGGCAAGGTCACGACCTCGAAACACAGCCGGTCGAGCAGGTCGGCACGGAACTGATGCGCGGCGACCTTGTCGGGCAAATGCTCGTTGGTCGCCGCGACGATACGAACGTCGACGCGAAGCGGCCTCGACGAGCCGATCCGCGTCACCTCGCCATATTCGACCGCGCGCAGCAGCCGGTCCTGCGCCGCCATCGACAGCGTGCCGAGTTCGTCGAGGAACAACGTGCCCCCGCTCGCCTCCTCGAACCGTCCCGCCCGCGCCTTGGTCGCGCCGGTAAAGGCGCCAGCCTCATGGCCGAACAGCTCGGCCTCGATCAGCGTTTCGGGAAGGGCGGCGCAGTTCATGACGACCAGCGGCTGGTCCCAGCGCCCGCTCAGGCGGTGGAGGCGTTCGGCGACCAGTTCCTTGCCGGTCCCACGCTCGCCGATGACCAGCACCGGGCGGTCGAGCGCGGCGGCACGGCTGGCCCTTTCCAGCGCATCTAGAAAGGCCCCCGACTGGCCGATGACCTGACTTGTCCGCTCCATTCCCAACAGGTGGCGGATTTTCCCAACGCTTGGCAAGAGTGCAATCGTTCGACTACCGCAACTATTTCACAAATCATTGATTTTACATCATTTTCAAAATTGGCACGCCCCCTGCAATGCTATCGACATCCCGCCAACGAGCGGACCGACATAAGAATTCAGGGAGTTTTCACCATGTTCGCCACCACCTTCACCCGCCAGATCGCCGCCATCGCCTGCACCGTCGTGATGAGCGCCACCTGCCTGATGGGCGCCCTCGCCCCCGCGCATGTCGCCACCGCACAGACGTCGGTTGCGGCGATCGAGGCACCGACCGCATAATCCCCGAATAGCCGCCATCAAGGAGTATCCGATGGGCATTTTCTCCCGCACCCGCGACATCGTCGCCGCCAATTTCGCCGACCTGCTGGACAAGGCGGAAGACCCCGCGAAGATGATCCGCATGATCATCCTCGAAATGGAGGAAACGCTTGTCGAGGTGCGCGCCTCCGCTGCCCGCACGATCGCCGACCAGAAGGAAATCCGCCGCCACATCATGAAGCTGGACCAGCTTCAGGACAGCTGGACCGAAAAGGCCGAGCTGGCGTTGTCGAAGGATCGCGAGGACCTGGCCAAGGCCGCGCTGATCGAACGCCAGAAGGCCGCCGACATGGCCGACCAGCTAAAAGCCGAGGTCCAGGTGCTCGACGATGCGCTGCGCGCGTCGGAAGAGGACATCGCCAAGCTGCAGAACAAGCTGCGCGAGGCGCGGACCAAGCAGAATGCGGTCCAGACCCGTCTGGAAAGCGCCAACAACCGCTATCGCCTGCGCGAGATGTGGAACGGCCCGAAGACGCACGACGCGTTCAGCCGCTTCGACATGCTGGAGCGCAAGGTGGACGAGGCCGAGGGTCGCGCGGAAGCGCTGGGCCTGGGCGCGAACCCCAAGACGCTCGAGGACGAGATCGCCGAACTGCGCGCCTCGGACCGGATCGATGCCGAACTCGCCGCGCTCAAGGCGCGCCTGAACAAGGGGGAGTGAGATGGAGGATATCGTCACCCCCGGCGTTGCGATTGTCACGCTGTTCATCGCTTTGCCCTGGTTGATCCTGCACTATGTTACCAAGTGGAAGCAGGCGCCCAAGATCACCCATGAGGACGAGCAGTTGCTCGACGAGCTTCATATGCTCGCCCGGCGGCTCGAGGATCGGGTGAACACCGTCGAACGGATCGTCGCCGCCGACAATCCCAACTTCAAGCCCAGCCTGTCGCAGTCCGAATGGCGCCCCGAAGGCCGCCTCGGTCAGCATGACTACAGCCTCGATCGGAGGAACTGACATGTCCGCCAGCCGCACCAATTTCTACCTCGATAAACAGAATGCCAAGTTCAAGGGCGTCTGCTCGGGCATCGCCGACTACACCGGCGTCGATGTGATGTGGGTCCGCGTCGCCGCAGTCCTGCTGACCATCACCGGGGTCGGCATGCCCTGGGTTCCGCTCGCCTATATGCTGATCGCCTGGATGGCGACGGCCAAGCCGATCGGCCTCTACCAGTCCGCCGAGGACGCCAAATTCTGGCAGGGCGTGCGCAGCAACCCACGCCGCTCGACCGCCGAGGTCCGCTCGAAGTTCCGCGATCTCGACCGTCGCCTCGCCGATATCGAACTGCACTACACCAGCCGCAATCGCCAGCTGGCCGACGAGATCGACAGCCTGCGCTGAGACCGCGCTGACACATCAACTATCCTATGGGAGTATGGATTATGTCTTGGGGAGGACCGGGTTTCGTCCTGGCGATCATCGCAATGTCGACGATCGGTTGGGTCGTCACCACCTGGATACGGGCCAAGCACGGCTATAGCCTGGAAAACGACTGGGGCGGCATGACGCACAAGAGCGACATCGCCGACGGCCGCAAGGTCGAACTGCTGACCGCCGAGAACCAGAAGCTGGTCGGCCAGGTCTCTCGACTGGAGGAGCGGATCGCGGTGCTGGAGCGCATCGCCACCGATCCCGCCGAGCGGACCGCGCGCGAAATCGATGCGCTGCGCGATCGCTGAGGGAGAAGGGTGATGAATGATATCGGCATCCTGGTCCCACTCTTCGGTATCAGCTGCGGCATGGTCGCGATCATCGGCGGCGTCTTCGTCCGCCCCTGGTTCGCCTATCGCGAAAAGCGGCTGGCCACCGAAGCCTCGATGGTCGCGGAAAAGGCGGCGCAATATGCCGCCCAGACCGAACGGCTCGAACAGCGGGTCCGGGTGCTGGAGCGGATCATCACCGATCGCGGCCTGGCGCTGAGCGACGAGATCGACGGTCTGCGGGTCCCCGGCGAGACGCCCGTCCGCATCGACCACTGACAATAGAATAAAGGGGAGTTACCGCTATGTCCGGCGGACAGTTCATGACCGTTCTGATCGTCGCGATCGTGATGATCGCCAGCATCTTCAAGGCCAAGCATCGCCGCTCGCCCGGTCTCGACATGGTCGAGCATCTGCGCGGCGACAGCGCCCGCGACACCCAGGCGCTGCGCGGCGAAATCCAGCAGCTCAAGGAGCGCATCCAGGTGCTGGAGCGCGTCATCACCGACGAGCGCAAGAGCATCGACCTCGACCGCGAGATCGAGCGGCTGCGCGACCGTTAAGCCAACCATTGATACGGACAGGGAGCCCGGATCATGACCGACACCAATCTCTACATCGTCCTTGCCACCGCCGGGCTTGCCGGCCTCGCGATGATCGTCACCGCCGGTCTCGCCGGATGGCGCGGCTGGTTGCAGCTGAAGAGCCGCGAGTTCGACCGGACGAACGACATGCCCTATCCGCCCGCCAGCTCGGCGGCGTCGCGGATCGAGATGGCGGACCTGAAGGAGCGTATCCGCAAGCTCGAAGCCATCGCCGCCGGCGTCGACCTCTGACCATCGCATGGGACAGGTGGGAATGGCCCTCCCCCTTGATCCTGCCCACGATCGACGGCGACCCGGCTTGTCGTGGGATCATGCACCGGGTAGCGGACAATGCCATGTCCGACCTTGCCGAAATCCGCGACGAATATGAATTTCTCGACGCCGACGATCGCTATCGACTGCTGATCGATCTCGGCCGCGCGTTGGAGCCGATGCCCGAGGCATTGAAGACCGATGCGACACTAGTGCGCGGCTGCTCGGCCTCGGTCTGGGTCTATCCGACCAAAAGCGATGGCGACAGGCTGCATTTCCTGGCGGACTCGAACGCGGCGATCACCAAGGGGATCATCGCGCTGGTCCTGAAGACGGTGCAGGACCGGACGCCTGCGGACATTCTGGCGACCGATATTGAGGGTGAACTGGCGCCGTTCGACCTGAAGAACCAGCTGAGTTCCAACCGGACCCAGGGGATTCCGAATATGATCGCGCTGATCCGGGAGACCGCCGGGCGGTATTGATCAGGCAGCGGCGGGCTCGGTGAGACACCGGGCCCTCCCCCATCCCCTCCCGCCTGCGGGAGGGGAGCGGCTAGAGGCGCAGAGGGGTTAGTTTTGTTCGCCGTTAAGCCATGGGCAGGTCGCTGTTGAAGCAGGCTTAGGGCTCCCCAAAACACGCCCCTCGCGCAGGCGGGAGGGGATGGGGGAGGGCCTGGTGTCTCACTGAGCCCCCGCTAAAACCTCAAGCCCCCCGCCCCAACCGCGCCGCAACCGCTTCGACATCCTCGCCCGGCGTCACCACCAGCCATTCCCCCGGTCGCCGCCCATCCACCAGCGTCACCGCATTCTTCGGACATAGCCCCAGGCACTTCGTCTCGACCACCCCGACCGGGGCCTTCCGCCCCTTGCCGAAGATTCGCCTCAGCGCCTTGGCCAGCGGCGTCTTGCCCTTCGGCCCGAATCCACCGCCGACCTTTTTGGAACATTTGCCGCAGACCAGGACCGTCGCTTCCCACTCCGCCTTGGCGCGACGGATCATTCGGGTTTCCAGCTCCGGCGTTCCTCGGCGGCGCGAAGAACCTCGTAGGCCGCCTGCACCTGCTGGAATTTGGTCGCCGCCTCCGGGTCGTTGGGGCGAATATCGGGATGGTTCGCCTTGGCGAGCCCGCGCCACGTCGCGCGGATCAGGTCGAACTCGGCGTCCGGCTCCAGCCCCAGCGCATCGAGCGCGCGCATCTCGTCGCGTGACCGGCTGCCGTCGCCAGGCCCCGCCCAGGCCTGGTGCTTGGACTGGGCATAGCCTGCACTGGTCTGCCGCTCGGACGCTTCGCGCGCGGCGGCTTCCTCGGCGCTCAAACCCTGAAAATAGTCCCAGCCGCGATTATACTCGGCGGCATGCGCCTCGCAGAAATACCAGCGGTCAGGGCTGTTGGGAGATTTGGGGGCCGGGCAGTTGCCCGGTTGGTCGCAACCGTGCCGGTCGCAGATACGCACAGGTTTTGCCTCCCGCGACGCGCCATAGCTGCGCCAGCGGGGGAAGCCCCAGTCGTTGGATCGGGTAGAAGAACGCGCCACGCCGGCCGATTTAGGCGACTTGCGCGCCGGTGCAAGCATCGACGCCGTGCTTTGCGGGACAGAGCCTCCAAATGCCCGCTGAATCGCTTGACCGGCAATGGTTCCCTCGTTCATGAAATATACGTCATCATATATTCATGTCCGTACCGGACATATGCGGACGCCCAGTTTTGACAGGAGCCAGCGTGGCCCAAAGTCGTTCTTTCCTGGCCACCGCAAGAGCGGACATACCGGCCTCCATCGTGGTGGCGCTGGTCGCCCTGCCCCTCTGTCTCGGCGTCGCGGTCGCATCGGGTGCGCCGCCCTTTGCGGGCATGATCGCCGGGATTGCGGGCGGCCTGATCGTCGGTTTCCTGTCCAAGTCGCCCTTGTCGGTCGCGGGTCCCGCCGCCGGTCTGACCGTCATCGTGTTCGAGGCGATCGAGCGGCTGCCCAGTTTCCAGGTCTTCCTGCTGGCCGTGATGCTGGCGGGCATCCTCCAGCTGGCCTTCTCCTTCACCCGTGCGGGCGTGCTGGCCGAGTTCGTCCCCTCCTCCGTCATCACCGGCATGCTGGCGGCGATCGGCTTGATCCTGATCCTGAAGCAGATTCCCCATGCCATCGGCTATGACGGCGATTTCGAGGGCAGCTTCGAATATGCCAGCCGGGCGGGCGGCAACACCTTTACCGACCTGTGGACCAGCGTCAGCAACGACATTGCTCCCGGTGCGGTGCTGATCGGCGCGGTGTCGCTGGCCTTCCTGTTCTGGTGGGATCACGCCAAGCCCAAGCAAGGCCCGCTGCGCCTTCTGCCCGGACCGCTGGTCGTCGTCGTCATCGGCGTGGTCGGCAACATGATCCTGGGCGCGACGCGTCCCGACTGGCAGCTGGCGGGCGCGCATCTGGTGCGGGTGCCGGTCGCGGGCAGCGCCTCGCAATTCCTCGGCCAGTTCCAGCTTCCCGACTTCTCGGCGATCGGCATGGGCGCGGTGTGGACCACCGCGATCACGCTGGCGATCGTCGCCAGCCTGGAATCACTGCTGAGCGTCAAGGCGGTGGACGAGCTCGATCCGCGCCGCCGCACCACCGACAAGAATTGGGAGCTGATGGCGCAGGGCGGCGGCAATATCGTCTCCGGCCTGCTCGGCGGTCTGCCCGTCACCTCGGTGATCGTGCGCTCTTCGGCCAATGTCGATGCGGGGGCGGAAAGCAAGCTGTCGACGATGTTGCACGCCACCTGGCTGCTGCTGTCGGTCGCGCTCATCCCGGTCGTGCTGAACCAGATTCCGCTGGCCGCGCTGGCCGCCGTGCTGATCGCCACCGGCTACAAGCTGTGCAAGCCCAAGCTGTTCACCGAGCGGTACAAGCAGGGGTGGAGCCAGTTCATCCCCTTCATCGTCACCATCCTGGCGATCCTGCGCACCGACCTGCTGATCGGCATCCTGGTCGGTCTGGTCGTCGGCTTCGTGTTCGTCGTGGCGCGCAATTTCCGCCCGGCGCTGACCTTCGCGTCCGATGGCGAGGATTGCCTGATCCGGGCGCGGCGCAACCTGTACTTCATCCACAAATACGAATTGCAGAAGTCGCTGGGCAAGGTGCCGGACGGTGCCAACCTGCTGATCGACCTGTCCTCGACCTCCTATGTCGACCTGGACAATGTCGACATCATCAACGCCTTCATCAAGGGCGCCGACTTCCGTGGGATCAGCGTGATCGTGCGCGGCGACATCGCCGAGCGGACCACGCCGCTCATCAATGCCCCATCGACCGGAGTGCGCTACGCATGAGGGAATATAAGCAGCTGCTGCTCGCCAATAAGGCCTGGGCAACCGAACTCCTCGAGGAAAAGGCCGACTTCTTCCAGCGGCAGACGGCGGGCCAGAAACCCGATTTCCTGTGGATCGGCTGTTCCGACAGCCGGGTGACGCCCGAGCAGATGACGATGACCCCGCCGGGCGGCATGTTCCTGCACCGGAACATCGCCAACTTGGTCCATGACGACGACCTGAACCTGTTGTCGGTGGTGCAGTACGCGGTCGATGTGCTGAAGGTCCGTCACGTCATCCTGTGCGGCCATCATGGCTGTGGCGGCGTGCTGGCAACACTGGAGGGTGGCACGCAGGGGCCGGTCGACCAATGGCTGGGCAATGCCCGCGACGTGCTGCATCGCCACCAGGACGAGATCGATGCCCAGCCGGACCAGGCCGCGAAGGTCAACCGGCTGGTCGAGGTGAACGTTATGGAGCAGCTGCGCCACCTCGCCCGGCTCGACACGATCCAGAAGGCCTTTGCCGAGAAGCGCGAGCTGTGGCTGCACGGCTGGGTCTATGACATTCGAGACGGGCATATCAAAACTCTGCTCGAGATCGACGCTAACACCGACCTCGACGGCATGGTCCGTCCCGACAAGGTACTCGTCTGATCGCGGCCGCTTGATCGCGCCCCGGTGACCGCCTAGCCTCTTCCCGTCCATGGGGGAGGATGACATGCGGCACTGGGGTATGGCGGCGATGGTCGCGTTGTTGGCAACGAGCAGTGTTTCGGCGCGCGATCTGGAGGTTCCAGCGAACAAGGGCTGGATGCACGCCGAGACGAAGCTGATCGTCCGGTCGAGCGTCGCCGGGCTGAACCGCACCGCGATCACCGACGCGACGACCTCGGAACATGACATCGCCGTCAAGCTAGAAAGCCCCGACAAGGCGGTCTTCGCCACGCTGTTCCTGTTCCACCCCGCGGTGCCCAGCGTGCCGCTCTGGTTCGACCGCTCGCGCACCGCAATCGAGGAGCGCAAGAATTTCGACAAGGGCGCGCCCGCCAGCGCCGATCCCATCGCCTTCGCGCCGCTGGGCACCGGTCCGGCGGTGGGCTTGCGCCAGAGCTGGTCGCTGCTGAGTAGTCCGTATCGCAGCACCTCGCTGGCGGTGATGCCGATGGGCGAATGGTTGCTGGTCGTGCGCCTGACCGCCGAGAAGCTGACCGCCACGACGCTCGACGGCAAGATGGACGAGATCATCGCCGCGCTGAAGCCCGCCATCGCGACGACGCCCGCCTATCCGGGTCCGGCGGTGCCGATCCAGCCCTGCGCCAGCCAGACCGACTTCGCGCATCTGCCCAAGGCCAAGGTGGAAAAGCCTGGCGGGGCCGACGTCATGAGTGATCTGCTGCTGGGCGCGGTCATGGCCAATCACAAGCCCGCCCCCACGACCGAAGCCGTAAAGCCCGCCGGGCCGATCTGCCGCGATGGGGCCGGCCATACGACCTACGGCGTCTATCGTTGGGATGGGTCCGACATCAACGGCTATACGATGGCGCTTTACGATGCCGGACGCACGATCAGCGTCTTTCCGAGCATCATGAGCCAGATCGAAAAGCGCAAGACCATGTCCTATTCGGTGGTGCTGCATCATGTTGATGACAGCGCGGACAGCTATCCCTCGTTCAACGGCCTGCCCCGCCCCGAACAGGTATGGGACCTTATCACCAAGGGAACACCCTCGGCCACGTCACAAGGCAATAATGTCTCGATCAATGCCAGCGCGCTGGGCAAGCCGTGATCGGGCAATAGCCCGGTCGGAAAATTCAGTCAGAGGGCCTGTAAGCCGGGTTCTGTCCACCGGCAAAGCCGGATGGGCGACCATTCTTCTAGGACGATGCTTGCACATCGCCTCAAGCAACCAACCCGGATAGCGGGCGGGAACGCGCCCCGACGCTTTCGCGCCATGCCATCCCTATTCGGTCTTGCTCCCGGTGGGGTTTGCCATGCCGTTTCCGTTACCGGACCCGCGGTGCGCTTTTACCGCACCCTTTCACCCTGACCTGGCCGAAGCCGTGGCCGTCTGCTCTCTGTGGCACTGTCCCTGGGGTCGCCCCCGCCGGGCGTTACCCGGCACCGTTGTTCCGTGGAGCCCGGACTTTCCTCGCCCCCGGTTTCCCGAGGCCGCGGCCGCCCGGCCCTCTGACTGCGGGCGGATGTAGACGGATTGGGGATTAGGGCAAGGGGTTTGTGGCGGGGCCGCCCTGCGCCCCTCAATCATCCCCCTGCGGACGAGGCAGCAACAGCGCCAGCAGGATCATTCGGCACTCCGCATCTATCTCGCCATCCACCAGTTCGGGGCGGAAGCGCCGCTGGAACGCCATGATCGCCGCCATGCGGTCAGTCACGTCATAGCCAAACCGCTCCAACGCCAGGCAGAAGCCCGCCTCGGTCCACATCGGGTCCATCAGCTTCTTGGTCGGGCGCGGCAGCGCCAGGCGGCGCCGGGCCAGCGTGCCCCAGGGAAACAGCTCGCCCGGATCGCGCTTGCGCGCAGGCGCGATGTCCGAATGACCGACGATATTGCCACGCGTGATGCCGTGGCGCTTCTGGATGTCCGCCATCAACTCCATCAGCGCGGCGATCTGTTCGTCGGGGAACGGGCGATAGCCCCAGTCATGGCCGGGATTGACGATCTCGATACCGATGCTGGCCGAGTTGACATCCTCGATCGACCGCCAGTGCGAGCGGCCCGCATGCCAGGCGCGGTTCTCTTCGTCGACCATGCGCAGGACTGTGCCGTCTTCGGCCACCAGATAGTGGCAGGACACCTTGGCGTCCGGATCGCGAAGGCGGGCGATCGCGGATTCCGCGTCCTGCATCCCCGTATAGTGCAATACGATCATCGTGATGGGCAGACTACGCGCGTCGAAATTGGGCGACGGCGTTTCGACGATCGTCATGCAACCTCCTGAACGACCCCGGTTCACCGCCCCTGTTAGCGGCATTGGACGTTCAAGGATATGGCTTCATGCCACGCCTCGGTCAGGCGTAGCGAAATGGGCCATCGATCGCGCATTTCTCATAGACCGCGCGTCCCGTCTCGGCGATCTGGAACAGGTCGGTCTGGCCGATGACCGTCTCGCCCGCGCCCAGGATCAACCCGCCTGAGGGTCGCAGCGCCTCTGCAATAGCGTGGAACGCGCGCTTTTTGGGTTCGGGCGCGAGGTACAGCATCACGTTGCGGCACAGGACCAGGTCGAACAGGCCGCTTGGGGCCGGGTCGGCGATCAGGTTGAGCTGCCGATACTGGATATGACGGATTAGTTCGGGCTTGGCCGTCCATTCGTCGCCCGACCGCCCCTCGAACCAGCGGACCAGTCGGCGAATGGGCATGCCGCGCTGAACCTCGAACTGGGTGTAAGAACCGGTGCGGGCTCGGGCTATGGCGGTTTCGGAGACATCGGTCGCCACGATCTCGGGTATCGGCGTGCCGATCTGCTGCTGGCGCTCGGCAAAGACGATCGCCAGCGACAAAGGCTCCTGCCCGGTCGAGCAGCCGGCGCTCCAGATACGCGCGCGGCGGCCGCTGCGCTCCACCTCGGCCACGCGATCGACGATATGGTCGAAGACGTGCGGATCGCGGAAGAAAGAAGACTCGCCGTTGACCAGCGCGTCGATCACCCGGCCCGCCAGATGGGGATCGCGCCCGTCCAGCACCGCGTTGACCAGCTGGTCGAGCGTGTCGAACTGCCGCTCGCGCATCAACGGGAGCAGGACGGTATCGACGCGGGTCGAACGATGGCTGGCGATCTGCTGCCCGGTCCGGGCTTCGAGGAGCGCGGCGAGGACGGTCAGCGCCTGGGCCGTCACTACCCCGCCCGGCATCGCGGCCATGGGCGTGCCTCGTGGACTGCCCGGGGCGGGCCATGGAATTGACGCCCCCATCATGCCATACGTCCCGTGGCGATCATGGCTCCGATCTCCTCCGGCGACAGGATGGTATCGGCCAGCTGGTGCGACACGACCGCACCCGGCATGCCCCAGACGACCGAGCTTTCCCGGCTCTGCGCGACGACGCGCCCGCCCGAGGCTTTGAGCGCCCGCGCGCCGTCCAGCCCGTCGCGGCCCATGCCGGTCAGCACGATGCCCCAGGCGCGGTCGCCCCAAAGCTCGGCCAGCGAGGCGAACATCGGGTCGACCGAGGGCAGGCAGCCGCTCCGCGCGCGTTCGTGCTTCAACCGGATCGCGGCCCCACCATCGGTCAGGCGGACAAAGGTCATATGCGCATCGCCCGGTGCGATGATGATCCGGCCGGGCCGCACGCGCATCCGGTCCTGCGCGACCTCGCACGGGCGGCGGGCGACGGTGGCGAGCTGGGCCGCGAAAAAGGGCACGAAGTCGACGGGCAGGTGCTGCGTGACGACGACCGGCACCGACAGGCTGGCCGGAATACGGCCGAGCAGCTTGGCGAGCGCATGGATGCCGCCGGTCGAGGCACCGATCCCGATGATGTCGGGCAGGACGATACCGACCGGCTGGCGGACAGAGTTGGGAACGGGGGCAGGCACCGGCGCCGGACGGTCGTCGCGCGGGGCCAGCGCGTCCAGTTTCTGAATGAGGGATTCGCCAAATTCCGCCAGCCCCTGCGGTCGCGGCTTGACCAGCGTGTCGGCCGCGCCATGCGCCATTGCCTGCACCGCCGCGGCACCACCGGTCGGGGTCGAGCTGGACACGATGACGATCCGCGCGCCCTGCCCCACCGCCTGGATACGGGGTAGCGCGGTAATGCCGTCCATGCCCGGCATCGCAACGTCGAGCAGGATGACGTCGACCGCCTGGCGGCTCAGGAACTCCAGCGCGGCATCGACATGGGTGACGGCCCCCGCGATCACGAACCGCTCATGCGGCTCGATCTGGCGGGCGATCAGCGCCCGCGCGACCGCCGAATCGTCGACGATCAGGATGCGCGTCGGCGCAAAGGCCCGCGAGGGCTGCACCGTCGAGACGGGGTCGGGGTGGGTGAGCGATGCCATGTCGACGGAGCGCCGGGGACGCACCAGACTCGAGTGGTTCAGATCATGCCGACGAGCTGGAGCTTGCTTTCCAGCGTGTCGCGATCGAACGGCTTCATGATGTACTCGTCCGCACCGGCATCGATCGCGGCGCGGATATGCGCCATGCCGTTCTCGGTGGTGCAAAAGACGATGCGCGGACGCGGCGCGATATCGGCCTCGCGCAACGCGCGCAGGAAATCCATGCCACTCATGACCGGCATGTTCCAGTCGAGCAGGATCACATCGGGCACCGATTCGAGGCATGCCTCCAACGCCTCACGA
Organism: Sphingomonas sanguinis; assembly: GCF_001476905.1. Classification (GTDB taxonomy): domain Bacteria; phylum Pseudomonadota; class Alphaproteobacteria; order Sphingomonadales; family Sphingomonadaceae; genus Sphingomonas; species Sphingomonas sanguinis_B. The sequence continues at coordinate 29,521 of NZ_LDTE01000112.1, forward strand.
CCGTCCCCCGCCTCGCGCACTTGGAGGTCGAGCGTTTCGAGGATGTGGCGAGCGACCTTGCGGATCACCTTGGAGTCATCGACGACGAGACAGGTTTTCATGCGGTACGCCCTATTCTACCGTGGCCCCGTCGGGCCCCGTCCTGCACGATAAGGCGGGAAAGTAACGGCCTGGTTAATCGGTCAGGCCGCCAGCGATGCGGCCTGCGGCACCAGCCGCTTGAGGTCGAGGACCAGCAGGGGCTCGCCGTCGCGCACCACCATGCCGTCGGCGGCGCGCGACCAGCGCCCCTCGGCCGGGGGAACGTGCGGCATCGGGCTGGTCTCGAACATCTCGATATCGTCGAGCGCGTCGACCAGCATCGCGTAATAATGCCCGTCCTGCTGAGTGATCACCGCCCGGCGGACATGCGGCGGCATCGGCTCCAGCCCCAGGGCCAGCCGGGTGTCGACCACGGTGATGACCCGGCTGCGCAAGGCGGTCAGCCCCCGCACCGACGCTTCGGCACGCAGCACAGCCACCACCTCGCCGATATCCACCACCGAATCGACCTGATCGGCGTCGAAGACCACGCCCTGCCCGGCGATGCTGGCGATCAGGAACAAGGGCATCAGCGACCTCCCCGACGCGCATGGCCCGCCAGCGCGGCGATCAGCGCGGAACGATCGTAACGATAGATGCTGTCGGAGCCCGTAGGCCCCTCCCGATCGCGGCGCAGGCGCACGACCGGCGTGTCGGACGGGTCGCAGGCCTCCACCTCGCCCTCCATGACCAAGCGAACGGCCGGGGCCCCGTCGGCGCTCGAGCGAGTGACACAACGATAGCCATGCGCTTCCAGAACGGGCCGCAGGAATCGGTCCATCCAGGCCGCCCCCGCCCCGTCGAGCAGGCAAAGCGGCGCACCGTCCCCGCCCTCGCTGCTACCCTCCATGTCAAGGAACAGCGTCAGCGGATCGAGGATTTCTATCGCCTGGCCATCCCAGACCGTGACGCCCAGCACGATGCCACCGGAGGACGCGGCGATCTCGGCGGGCAGCTGGATGATCTCCAGCGCGGTCGTCATGGCATAGGCGCATTCCGCCTCGCCATCGGTCAGGCGGATCACCTCGATTTCGCGGCCGGTCAGCGCGTCGTCCAGCGCGACCGGATCGACATGGTGGAGCGGAACGGTCGTCTCGCCGATGACCAGCCGGACGCGGCCGCCCGAGCGATGCACGGCCGAGGTGGCGACCTTTTCCACCCGGTCGATCGCGGCCAGCGGCATGGTCCGGCGCACCCCGTCCAGATCCGCGAACAACAAGGCGGGATGGGTGGCCTCCTCCGCCTCTACCTCGGTCGCGGCGATCACCTCGCGCTGGAAGCGCAGGCCCGCCGCCGTCGCCAGCCCCGCCCCGTCAAGAAGGAGCATGGGCAGGCCGCTGTCGGGCAGGGTCTGTCCGGCATAGAGCCCCGTCGCCATGACGGCGGGTGCGGCGGGCTTGACCACCACTTCCTCGGTGTCGAGCACATCGTCGACGCCCAGCGCATAATCGCCGTCGCGGGTCGAGACGATGACCAGATTGGCGGGATCGCCCTTCCCTATCCCCAGGAACGGCGCGAGCGGCAGCATAGGCAGGCGGCGTCCGCGCACGGTAGCGATACGGACATCGCCGACCGGATCGATCCGCACCTGTTCGCCGCGCACCTTCACGATCTCCTCGATCGCCTGGCGGGCAATGGCGAAACGCTGTGCGCCGACCGCAATGACGATGGTCGACATGATCGACAGGGTCAGCGGGACATGGATGGCGATGGTCAGCCCCTTGCCAGGCCGGTTGTCGAGCGCGACGCGGCCGCCGACATGCTCGATATTGGCGCGGACCACATCCATGCCGACGCCGCGTCCCGACAGGGTCGACACGGTATCGCGGCTCGACAGGCCAGGCTCGAACACCAGCTTCAGCTTTTCCGCCGGGGTCATTACCGCGACTTCGGCGGCGGAGCGCAGGTCGGTCGCGATCGCCTTGGCCGCGACACGCGCGACGTCGATCCCGGCACCGTCATCCGTGACCTCGATCAGGATCTGGTTGCCCGACTGGCGCGCAGTGACCTGGATATGGCCGGTCGGCGACTTGCCCGCGCGGCGACGCTCGGCGGGGCTTTCGAGACCATGGTCGATGGCATTGCGGATAATGTGGACCAGCGGATCGCGCATCATCTCGATCATCTCGCGGTCGAGTTCGACGTCCGACCCTTCGATCTTCAGCGACACCGCCTTGCCCAGCTCGGCGGCGGTGTCACGCACCATGCGGGGCAGCGCGGAGAACAGCCCGTCCACCTTCTGCATCCGGGCGCGGGTCACCGTATCGCGCATGTCCGCCACGGTCAGCGACAGCCGGTCGAGCGCCGCCTCGACACGTGGGTCGAGCCCCTCGTCGCGCAGTCGCCGGGCCAGTTCGTTGCGGGCCAGCACCATGTCAGACATGCCGCTCATCATCCGATCGAGCAGATCGACGTTCAGGCGGATACTGCGCGGGGCCACGCGCAGGGCCGGAACTGCGCGGGGGGCGGCGGCAACGGCCTTTTGCTCGATATGTGCAACGGCGGCGATCAGAAGGTCGTCGTCGGAATCATCCTCCGGCGTGCCGGCGGCGATCGCCTCGACAATGGCACCGATCCGGTCGACGATCGCGAGCACGGCATCGACCAGCCCGGTATCGGGGGTGCGATGCCCGTCGCGCACGGCGGCTAGCGCATCCTCGGCGGCATGGCTGAGGCGAGCGAGGCGCGGCAGGTCCAGAAAGCCGCAGCTGCCCTTCACCGTATGGACGAAGCGGAAGATCGCATCCAGGCGCGCCCGGTCGGCCGGGGCCGCTTCCCATGCAACGATCTCGCCGGACAGCGCGTCCAGCGTTTCGCGGGTCTCGGCAATGAATTCCTGCAGCAGGTCGTCCATAAGTCCCTGAGGGCGCGCTCCCTTCGCGCACCTTCTTGCCGCCACAAGATTAAAAGGGTGTTTACCCCGCGCGGATCGCCGCACCCAGGATCATCGTATTGGGCGCGGGTTCGGTGACCAGGGTCATACCGCCATGTTCGGTGGTCAGCGTATGGACCAGGAAGGCGGGCGCGGTACGCGACGCCAGCGGTTCGGTCCCCTGCCCCTCCATCAGCGTCCGGCGGATTTCGAGGTCGAGCAGGATGCGTGGTCCCTCGATACGGATCGCGATCTCGATCGCCTCGCGCCCCGCCTCGGCCCCGATGTCGATGGTGCCGCCGCGCGCGAGTGCCTCGGTCGCGATCAGCGCCAGATTCATCAGGATGCGGACCGCAGGCTTGGGCAGGCTGGGCTGATCGACCAGCCAGCCCAGCGTCGTGCGGCGATTGTCGATCAGCAGCCCCTCAATGGCGGTCTTCGCCTCGCCCATGTCGACCCGGTCGGAAAAGCCGCCACCCGCGCCGAAGGCCAGGCGGAAGAATTTCAGCTTGTTGGCCGAAGCGCGCGCGCTGTCCGCCAGCAGCTCCATGCAGCGTTCGCGCATCGCCGGATCGGTCTCGTCGGCCAGCAGCTCCAGCCCGTTGTTGAGCGCCCCCACCGGCGACAAAAGATCGTGGCACAGTCGCGAACACAACAGGCTCGCGAAATCCACCGGGCTGACGGTCATGAAAAATCCCTCGACAAACTGGCCCTTTGTGACGTGGGCCTTCATCATGCGCAAGCAAGTGTAAGCGGATCGAAGCGGCCATGTCGCCGACCCGCCGCCACCGCGCGCCAGGCGGTGACCCGGCCGCCCCCCGCGATCAGCCAGATACTGCCGTCGGGCGCGGCGTCCGCCGCATCGCGGGGCGAGGGTTCGGCCAGACCGGTCGGATGCGAATGATAATGGCCAATCACCCCCGCCCCCCCGGCGCGCGCCGCCCGGTGCGCGGCGATCAGCGCGGCCGGATCGATCTCGAAGCGGTGCCAGGGCTCGGCCGCGACATTGGCGCAAGGTTGCGCGCCGTCGATGCGATCCCCCTCGCCCAGCAGCAGCCCGCACACCTCCCAATCCGGCGACGCGGCGGCGGCGGCGCGAATGAAGTCCAGCGTATCGCTTGAAATCGTTACGGTCATGCCCAAATGGGGTAGCCTATGGACCGGGGGGTTTCCATCATCGATGCGCGGATCGCGCCCACAGCGGACGGCTGGCGGTTGGACCGCGCGCTGGCCGATGCGGTGCCGACCCTGTCGCGCGAGCGGCTGAAGGTCCTCATCAACAGCGGCGCGGTGACCCGCGACGGTGTGATGGCCCGCGACCCCGCCAAGCGGGCGACCGGCGGCGACCTGTTCCAGGTCGCGGTGCCTGCCCCCCTGCCCGCGCATAACGAAGCGCAGGATATTCCGCTCGTCATCGCCTATGAGGACGAACATCTGATCGTGCTCGACAAGCCTGCCGGGCTGGTCGTGCATCCGGCGGCGGGAAATTTCGACGGCACGCTGGTGAATGCGCTGCTTCATCACTGCGGCGGATCGCTGTCGGGCATCGGCGGCGTCGCGCGGCCCGGCATCGTCCACCGGATCGACAAGGACACCTCCGGCCTGATGGTCGCGGCCAAGACGGACCGCACGCATGAGGGGCTCGCCAAGCAGTTTGCGGCCCACTCGATCGACCGTCGCTACCGCGCGATCACCGGCGGCATCCCCCGCCCCGCCGACGGTACGGTCGACGCGCCACTCGCGCGCAGTCCGCAGAATCGCAAGAAGGTCGCGATCGTGCAGGGCGGCAAGCGCGCCGTGACCCATTATCGCACCATCGAGAAGCTGAACAACGCCGCGCTGGTCGAATGCCGCTTGGAAACGGGACGGACACACCAGGTGCGCGTGCACATGCAATCGCTGGGTCACGCCTTGCTGGGCGACCCGGTTTATGGTAGAACAAAGGGTGCTCAAAAAGCCCTGCTCGACGAACTCGATTTCCGGCGCCAAGCCCTGCACGCGGCGCATCTGGGCTTTATTCATCCCATAAGTGGTAACGCTTTGGCGTTTGAGAGCCCGATGCCCGCCGATATGCAGGAACTGTTCAGTCGGCTTCACGTATAGCAGAAGACCGCCTCGCGCCCGACGACGGGGCGAAACGGATTGACGCTCCAGAAAGGGAGATAAGGATCATGGCAAAAGGCAGCAACGTCCCGGCGACGATTCCTGCGCTGGGCGGGGAGCAGTCGCTCAACCGCTATCTGGCCGAGATCAAGAAATTCCCGATCCTTGCCCCGGAGCAGGAATATATGCTCGCCAAGCGCTTCCAGGAGCATGGCGACCCCGAGGCGGCGGCGCAGCTCGTCACCTCGCACCTGCGTCTCGTGGCGAAGATCGCGATGGGTTATCGCGGCTATGGCTTGCCCACGTCCGAGCTGATCTCGGAGGGCAATATCGGCCTGATGCAGGGCGTGAAGAAGTTCGAGCCCGATCGCGGCTTCCGCCTGGCCACCTACGCCATGTGGTGGATCAGAGCCTCGATCCAGGAATATATCCTGCGCTCGTGGAGCCTGGTGAAAATGGGCACCACGGCGGCGCAGAAGAAGCTGTTCTTCAACCTGCGCCGGATGAAGTCGAAGCTCGACGCGTTCGAGGACGGCGACCTGCGCCCTGAGGACGTAACCAAGATCGCCACCGATCTGGGCGTCAACGAGGACGAGGTCATCAGCATGAACCGCCGCATGGCGATGGGGGGCGACACCTCGCTCAACGTCTCGATGCGCGAGGATGGCGAGGGCCAGTGGCAGGACTGGCTGGCCGATGACGCGCCCTTGCAGGACTCGGTCGTCGCCGAGCAGCAGGAGGCGGATGTCCGCCACGACATGCTGGTCAGCGCGATGGACGACCTGAACGATCGCGAGAAGCACATCCTGACCGAGCGTCGCCTGACCGACGATCCCAAGACGCTGGAAGAGCTGAGCCAAGTCTACGGCGTCAGCCGCGAGCGCGTCCGCCAGATCGAGGTGCGCGCGTTCGAAAAGCTGCAAAAGGCGATGATGCGCATCGCCGGTGAAAAGCGGTTGCTGGCGGCGGCCTGAGCATGACTAGGGCTCCCGTAGCCGCAAGGCTGACGGGAAGCCCTTTCTTTGGTGTGGCAAGCACCAAGCCCAGTATCCCACCGCTTTCACAAATTGCTCGGCATCGCGACAAGACACTGCAAGCGCCCGTCAGTCAGGTCAGAACGGGCTTTTCATCCTTTGCCATTCGTCCAATACCGTAGTGCGGTCGGCCGGACGTGCCGCCATCACTTGGCGTATAAATGGTAGATTGGCATCGAAAACCGGCGCTTTCCAGACGGGTTCGCCCCGTGCCGAAAGCCACGCCTTCACGATCCACAACAGCGCGACCTCATGGCGCCCGTCGAGAATCCGCGCCGCCAATAGTGGCGCAAAGGATGATGGCAGAGGATGTCGCGCCAAGGCTTGGGCGGCAAAGGCCGAATTGCGGTCCTCAGGCGCATCAAGCAGCACGAGAAGCGGTGCGAGATGGTCGGCATCGTGGGTCAGCGCAAACAGTGTTTCGCGGCGGGCGGCCTCGAAGGCCACGCCATGAGCAGCATCCGCCATTCGTGCCGCGTCCAGTTTGGCAATCGTCGCGGCGTCACCAATAAGCCGCAAACCGTCGAGATCAGTCGTATCCCCCTCAACACCACGTGCCTCCATCATCACGCGTGCACGGGTAAGCTCGTCGTTGCTCATGCCCTCAAAATGAAAGGGGAAATAACCCTCCGCCTTGTCACGCCCCTTCGCATGGAACTGCGCGATGAAAGCCGGCCACGTCACTGCCAATCCCCTGAGTCCGGCAAAACAATCTTCTCCTCAAAACTGGTGATCCGGCCCGAGACTTTACCTGCTTCAACCTCAGGCAGTTCATATTTCCGAAAGATATAGCCGCCGCCCGCCCTGCTGGGGGATTGCAGCGCCTCGACATCGCCGCTCAATCCCCGCGTATAGCGTGCCGACGTCCTTCCCCATACCTGCTCTCCGCCCTTGTCCCACGGCATAGCGTTGTTGAGATGGTCCCAGTCGTCAATTACGCGCCCGCCCGGCGTTCCCTCAAGCGTCGTACCACCATGAGCCTTGGCATATTGCCCCGCCGCCACTTTATTGCCAGACCATAAGAAGCCTCGCTTGCCCTCGGTCGAAACATCCAGCCGTCGAACGACGCCATCAACATCGCCTGCATCGACATGGCGAGTGAGAATGGAACGGGCTTCGTCGATACGGCCCTCTTTGGAAGGGCGGAAATTCGCGAACGATCATGCGCGATGCTGCCCTCCCGGGCCAGCTTCGGGCCGGAAACGACCATTCCCATGCCGACCAGCCCCTGGAGCAGATCACGATAACCCGGACCGATGGCGTCACCAACCAGGCCGACGCCTTCCACACCGACATATCCCGCCGCTCCGATCGCGGCAAAGGTTCCGAAGGCCGCCGCCCCCGCCATCGCCATCGCCATCGCCATCGCCATCGCCATCGCCATCGCCATCGCCGCGAACACGCCCGCCCCAACTAGGCTGCCGATCCCCAGTATCTGCAATCCAGATCGCGTCCAAGACTCCAGGTCAAAAACGAACCCGGTCTCTACCGTTTCGCCGCCTATGAGGACATTGGAGGATGCACTTTTGATATGCGCGCCACATGTCAGCTTCGATTTCAGCCGGGAAGCGGGTTGGCCGTTGATGAAAACAGTTGCCGACCCTTCGCGCACAATGACAGATCCCGGCCATGGCGGATGATTGAAGGGCAAACCATTGCAACTCGAGGCACTGGAAAGTTCGGCACATATGGCTGCGCGGCTGTTCACGAAAACGTTGGATGAGCCAACCGCCAGCACACCCGTTGTCGGTTCTGGCAGATTGAAGATTGTCTCTAGGCCCGACGCGATCTGATCGCCCGCCAAACCGCCCCCCGCAACCGCGCCAGCGATCGCGACTGCGGCAAGTCCCCCCGTAAGAGTCATCGCACCCACAACTGCGATGCCAGCGGCCACACCGACAAGCGCCCCGCCAACCATTGCGAGCATCCCGTAACCATGGGCGATCTCGTCATCGATGCGAGCGGCAGGTTCCATCGTCATCGCGTCAGACGCTTTTTTAGATGCGCATCATGGGTAATGGGCGGCGGCGGCCGACGCATCGAAATTCAGGCTCGCCATCACCCTGCGCCAATCATTTTCATGATATCCGATCTCTGCGGGCGTCGCCGTGAGCGTGCAGATAATCGCCATGAAATCAGCATCGAAAAAGACCTGCCGCAAATGCACTGTGCGGCCATCCTTCTCGAACTGGAACTCAAGCCAGGCAGCATCGCGCTCATTCGCGTGAAGCAACTCCCGCTTCAGTTCGCGATAGCCGGGCAGGCTACGGCTAACGGTGTTGGCCTGCTTCTCGAAATATACGGCAAAGGGTATAACGCCCTTGCCCGGGTCTTTCGTCATAACGAAACTGGCCTCGCCGCCACCGCCTGGCACAGGCGGTAGGCGAAATGCTACGATCGACTGATCGTGCCAATGGTCTGGCACATCGAATGTGGCTACACTTGTGCGATAGATTGACATCATAGCCATCGTGGTATGATCACACGCCAAGCACAAGGCCTTTGGGCGTCTAGGCAGGCCGGGCTATGAGCGGCAAGGGATATAGCAAAAAGGGCCCCGGCTTTCGCCGAGGCCCTTTTCCATTCCGCCTTTCAGCAAAATCACCGGATCGGCGAGTTCGGGTCCAGCCGCATGTCCAGATACCGGTCCACCGACCCCATCAACTCGGGCATTTCATGCTCGAAGAAGTGGTTGGCCTTCGGGATGGTGTCGTGGTGGATGGTGATGTGCTTCTGGGTGCGCAGCTTGTCGACCAGCTTCTGGGTCGCCGCCGGGGTGGCGACCTCGTCGGCCTCGCCCTGGATGATGATGCCCGAGGAGGGGCACGGCGCCAGGAAGGTGAAGTCGTACATGTTGGCGGGCGGTGCGACCGAGATGAAGCCGCGGATTTCCGGGCGACGCATCAGCAACTGCATCCCGATCCACGCGCCGAAGCTGACCCCCGCGATCCAGGTGGTAGAGGCTTCGGGGTGGAAGCTCTGCACCCAGTCGAGCGCCGAGGCGGCGTCGGACAGTTCGCCGATGCCGTTGTCGAACGTGCCCTGGCTCTTGCCGACGCCGCGGAAGTTGAAGCGCAGCGTGGCGAAACCGCGCCGCTGGAAGGTCTTGTAGAGTTCCTGCACGATCCGGTTGTTCATCGTGCCGCCCGCATTGGGGTGCGGGTGCAGGATCATCGCGACGGGCGCGCGCGGACGCGGAGCGGGAGCGAAACGGCCTTCGAGGCGGCCTTCGGGGCCGGGGAAAATGACTTCGGGCATCAAAACTCGCCGATCTGGATCGCGCTGGTGGAGCGCCGGGAACCTTGCGCTATATAGGCGGGAAGCCCCTTTTCGCAATTGTTCGATCATTCCAGCGAGGGAACGAACCCTGTCCCGTCTTTATCTCGATCATGCCGCAACCACCCCGATGACCGATGCCGCGCGGGTTGCCCTGGCGGAAGGATGCGCGGTCTGGGCCAACCCCTCCTCACCCCATGCCGAGGGGCGCGCCGCCAAGCGCGCGCTGGAGGACGCGCGGGCCGGCATCGCCCGCTCGCTGGGCTGGCAGCACGATATCCTGTTCACCAGCGGGGCGAGCGAGTCGCTGGCCATTGCGCTCACCCGGTCGATGGCCGAGCGGCGCTTCGTCGGCGCGATCGACCATGATGCGGTGCTGCGCGCCGCCCCCAATGCGACCGTGATCCCGGTCGGGCCGGACGGTGCACTCCGCCTGCCCGACCTGAGCGGTCCTCGTGCCGTGGTGACCGTGCAATGGGCGAACAGCGAAACGGGCGTGCGCCAGCCCATCGCCGAACTGGCCGAGGCGATCCATGCCGCCGGACATATCCTGCTGGTCGATGCGGCGCAGATGCCCGCCGGGGTCGACCCGGAGGTGATCGCCCATGCCGACCTCGTGGCGCTGTCGGCGCACAAGCGTGGCGGACCGCCGGGGATCGGCGCGCTGCTGGTCCGCGACCTCGCCTTGCTCGCGCCGACCGGCGGGCAGGAGCGCGGCTATCGCCCCGGCACCGAGAATATGCCGGGCGTGCTGGGCTATGCCGCCGCGCTGGCGGAAGCGGAGCCCGACCATGCCGAGCTGCGCGCCCACTTGGACGATGCCATCCGTCGTTCGGGCGGGATCGTGGTCGCCGATGCCAGCCGCCGCCACCCCGCCATCGCCAGCTATCACATGCCCGGCAAACCCTCGGCGGCGCAGCTGATCCAGTTCGACCTCGCGCAGATTTCGGTCTCGGCAGGCAGCGCCTGCGCCAGTGGCAGCCTGAAGCCCAGCTATGTGCTGGCCGCGCTTGGTTGGAGCGTCGAAGCGGGACGCGAAGTGGTGCGGGTCAGCTTCGGCCGGACGACCACGCGCGAGGATGTCGACCGCTTCGTCACCGCCTGGCGCGCCATCGCCCGCGGCAAGCGGGTGGACGCGGCGTGATCTATCTCGACTATCAGGCGACGACGCCGCTCGCCCCCGAGGCGTTGAAAGCGATGCTCCCCTGGCTGGAACAGGGCCATGCCAACCCCCACTCCCCGCACCGCGCCGGACGGCAGGCGCGCGCCGCCGTCGAGGTGGCGCGCGATCAGGTCGCGGCTTTGCTGCCCGCCGGTGGCCGGGTGGTCTTCACCAGCGGCGCGACCGAGGCGCTGAACTGGGCGATCAAGGGCACCAGCGGCGGCATCGTCACCACCGCCATCGAACATGCCGCCGTGCTCGACGCGGCACAGGCGACGGGGCGGCCACTGACGGTCCTCCCGGTCGATGGCGAGGGACTGGTCGCGCCGCAGCCGGTCGCGGACGGCACCGGGCTGGTCGCCGCGATGCTGGTCAACAACGAAGTCGGCACGATCCAGCCCGTCGCCGCGCTGGCCGACGCAGCCCACCGCGCCGGGGCCTGGATGCTGTGCGACGCCGTGCAGGGCTATGGCCGGATCGCCATCCCCGAAACGGTCGACCTGATCGCCGTCTCGGCGCACAAGATCTACGGGCCCAAGGGTATCGGCGCCCTGTGGATACGTGACGGCATTGCCCTGCCCCCGTTGCTGCATGGCGGGGACCAGGAGGGCGGCCGATCGGGCACGCTCAGCCCCGCGCTCTGTGCCGGGTTCGGCGCGGCGGCGAGTTTGATGGCGACGCAAGCCGAGCGAGATGCCGCGCAGGTCGAGCGGCTCTGGGCATTGGCGGTAGAGCAGTTCGGCCCGGACTGGACGATCAACGGATCGACCACACAGCGGTATCACGGTAACCTCAACGTGCGTCGTAACGGGCTGGATGTCGCGCGACTCATGTCCGATTGTCGCGATATCGCCTTTTCGGCCGGCAGCGCCTGCGCCAGCGGATCGGGGCGGCCCAGCCATGTGCTGACCGCGCTGGGCCTGACCGAGCGGGAGGCGAAATCCTCGATCCGGCTGGGCTTCGGGCGCTACACCAGCGAGGCCGAGCTGACCGAGGCGATCGATCGGATCAACACCGCCGCAAGGGCACAGGGACGATGATCGCGCTGACCTTCCTTGCCCCCGATGGCACGACGGTCGCCACCGAGGCGGTTCCCGGCGAAACGCTGCTCCGTGCCGGACAGCGGGCGGGGCAACCGCTGGAGGGCACCTGTGGCGGACAGATGGCCTGCGCGACCTGTCACGTCCTGATCGACCCGGCCTTTCTCGACCGCCTGCCCGCGCCAAGTGCGGAGGAAGAGGACATGCTCGACCTGGTGCCCGACGCCACCCGGTCCAGCCGCCTCGCCTGCCAGATCGCACTGACCCCGGCGCTCGACGGGCTCATCGCCCGGCTTCCATGAACCTTTGATAACAAAGGAGTTCAGGGATCGATCATCGGCGATTCGCCATTCTTCTCCCATGCTCGCCGAAGGGCGGGATTACCGGGAGTAAAGCGTATGAAACTTCTTGCTGTCATCGGCGCCGGTCTGATCGCCGCGTCGGGTATCGCCGCCGCCACCCCTGCCGCCGCCGCGCCGCATGGTCCGCACGACCGCTGGGGTCCGGGGCCTGGCCGTGGGCCGGGTTGGGATCGGGGTCCGGGTTGGCACCATCGTGGGCCGGGCTGGGATCGCGGTCCCGGCTGGCACCGTGGTCCGCGCTGGGATCGCGGCCCCCGCTATGGCTATGGCCGTCCGCGCGTGACCTGCCGCTGGGTCCGCACCTGGGATGGGCCGCAGCGCCAGTGCTTCAACGTCTATCGTTGATACGATCGTTCGTCGCGGGACGGGGTCGGTGGGATAAGGACTTGATCCCCCGGCCCCGCTTCGCCATATGCGCGACCGGGAGTCGGGCGGACGTAGTCGTCGCCAACCCGGTCAGGTCCTGACGGAAGCAGCCGTAACGATTTCGCTGCGGGTCGTTCCGGCTCCCACCCTCCGCACATTTTCGATAGCACAAACACCCCTGTTCCGGCCCACCCGGCGAGGGGGCACATATCGCCTCACGATTATACCTGACGGCGCGCGCCCGAGCCCCTATGTTGGCTGGCGATGCTTTCCAACACCCCGACCATCCAGACCCATCATGGCTGATTCGTTCGACCTGGGCGAACCGCCCCAGCCTGTGCAGACGCCGGCTAAGGCCGAGGCGTATCGCGTCCTCGCGCGCAAATACCGTCCGCAGACCTTCGATGCGCTGATCGGGCAGGACGCGATGGTCCAGACGCTGGGCAATGCGATCAAGCGCGACCGGCTGGCCCATGCGTTCCTGATGACCGGCGTGCGCGGGGTCGGCAAGACCTCGACCGCGCGACTGATTGCCAAGGCGCTGAACTGTATCGGTCCCGACGGTAATGGCGGCCCGACCATCAGCCCCTGCGGTGTCTGCGAGCCCTGTCGCGCCATCGCCGAAGGCCGCCATATCGACGTGATTGAGATGGACGCCGCCAGCCATACCGGCGTCGACGACGTGCGCGAGATCATCGAGGCGTCGCGCTATGCCGCCGTCTCGGCGCGCTTCAAAATCTACATCGTCGACGAAGTGCACATGCTCTCCAAGAACGCCTTCAACGCGCTGTTGAAGACGCTGGAGGAGCCGCCCGCGCATGTGAAGTTCCTGTTCGCCACCACGGAAGTGAACAAGGTCCCGATCACCGTTCTGTCGCGCTGCCAGCGTTTCGACCTGCGGCGGATCACCGCGGACAAGCTGGCCGATCACTTCGCCAAGATCTGCAAGCTGGAGAATGTCACCGCCGAGGACGAGGCGCTGATGCTGGTCGCGCGTGCGGCGGAAGGATCGGCGCGCGACGGTCTGTCGATCCTGGACCAGGCGATCGCCCATGCCGATCTGGAAGGCAGCGGCGTCACGGCGGCGGCGGTGCGCGAGATGCTGGGCCTGTCCGATCGCGGGGCGGTGCGCGACCTGCTGGGCCTGATCCTGAACGGCGATGGCGCAGGAGCGCTGGCCTCGCTGCGGCGGCAATATGATTATGGCGTCGATCCGCAATCGGTGCTGCGCTCGCTGCTGGAGACGGTGCACGGCATCACGCTGACCAAGGTCGGCACGCCGCCCGACGCTGCCCAACCGCTGGAGGAGCGGGCCGCGCGCGAGGAATGGGCGGGCGCGCTCAGCTTCCCCGCGCTGCACCGGCTGTGGCAGCTGTTCCTGAAGGGCCATGACGAGGTGGCGCGCGCCGCCCTGCCCATCGAGGCGGCGGAAATGGCGCTGCTCCGCGCGATCCACGCCTCGACGCTGCCCGATCCGGGCGAACTGGCGCGGCAGCTTCGCGACGGCGGCGTGGCCCCCCCCAGCGCGCCGCAAATCCCGCAAGCTGCGCCCGCTGCCCCCGCGCCGGTCGCCATAGCCGCCCCGGCCGAGCCCGAGCCGCCCAAGCTGCCCGAGAGCTTCATCGCGATGATCGATCGGCTGGACGACATGGGACAACTGGCGCTCGCGGCACGCTTGCGTCACGGCGCGCGCCTCGTGCGGTATAGCCCGCCGGAGGTCGTCTTCAGCGGATCGCGACCCATCGCTACCGATACGCTGAGCGAGTTGGTGGCGGCGCTGAAGACCGCCACCGGGCAAGCGTGGCGCATCACGCTGGAGGATGTGCCCGGAGAGCCGACCCTGCACGAACAGCAGATGGCGGCCGAGGAAGCGATCAAGACCGCCGCGTGGGAGTCGGACATGGTCCGCGCCGCCCGCGAGGCTTTCCCCGAGGCCGAATTGATGGAATGGCCCGGCAAACGCAGTGTGAACGGAGCATGATGTGAAGAATCTCGACGAAATCTTGGCGATGGCCCAGAACGTCCAGAACGAACTGGAAAAGGCGCAGGCCAATCTCGACACTATCGAGGTCGAAGGAGTCTCGGGCGGCGGCCTGGTCAAGGTGAAGGCCTCGGCCAAGGGCCGGATCATCGGCATCACCATCGACGACTCGCTGATGCAGCCGTCCGAAAAGGGCATGCTGGAGGACCTGCTGGCCGCCGCGATCAACGACGCCCGGACCAAGGCCGATGCCGCCTCGGGCAGCGAAATGTCGAAGATGACCAGCGGCCTGCCGCTGCCGCCGGGCTTCAAGCTGCCCTTCTGATTTCGGGAACGGAATGTCCGGCCATGGCGTTGCCCCCTCCATCAACAGAGGAGGGAATGTCATGGCCGATGAGCGCGTTACCGAAACCTATGGCACGCAACAGCCGCACACGACCGTGATCGAGCGCCGCAGCGGCGGCGGCGGGATGGCGATTGCTATCGTGTTGCTGATCGCGGTGCTGGTTGGCGGCTTTTATTTGTTCAGCCGGGGCGGCGCGGAGAACCGGCGTGACGCGGCGGTGACCTCGGCGGCCAAGAGCGTCGGCGACACCGCCAAGAAGGCCGGTGACGCGATTTCCGGCGACGCGAAGTAAGTTTGGTTAAACAGGGCTTCGTTGCTTGCGGCGAAGCCCTCCCCCATCCCCTCCCGCCTGCGGGAGGGGTGCGATGTCTGGCAATTTTCACCCCATAAGCAACAGGATCGTCGCTCGCGGAAGTGCTTGTCGGTGCCGCCAAGCACGCCCCTCCCGCAGGCGGGAGGGGATGGGGGAGGGCCCGGTGTCTCACCGAGCCCCCCTCACCGAAGACAGCCATCCAACCCCTGCCGCCGCACCACACCCACATACCGCGCAATCACATTGCCATGCTTGCGCACGAAGCCCGTCGGTGCCACCGCCGCGCGCTTCTTGGGCAAAGGCAGCACCGCCGCGATCCGCGCCGCTTCGGTCGGCGTCAGATGCGACGCATCATGCCCGAAATAGCGCATCGCCCCCGCATTGGCGCCATAGGTCCCGATTCCCGTCTCGGCGAGGTTGAGATAGACCTCCATGATCCGGCGCTTGCCCCACAGGGTTTCGATCAGGAAGGTGAACCACGCCTCGAAGCCCTTGCGGATATAGCCGCCGCCCTGAAACAGGAAGGCGTTCTTCGCCGTCTGCTGGCTGATGGTCGAACCGCCGCGAATTCGGCCACCCTTGGCATTGCGATAGGCGGCGCTGGCCATCGCCTTGAAGTCGAAGCCGTGATGCGAACAGAAACGCGCATCCTCGCCCGCAATGGCCGCGCGCGCCATGTTCGGGTCCATCTCCGACAGGGGCATCCAGTCCTTGGTCACGCCATGCCCGCCGATGACGTCGCCCAGCATGGTGAAGGTGATGGGCGGCGGCACGAAACGATAGACGCCGACCCATACGACACTGACGATCACAAAGGCGAGCACGGCCTTCAGGGCCCAGCGAGCGATGCGGAACATGGGCGGGCTTTAACGAGGTTTGTCGGGCAGGTCACCCGGATTGCCGTCTGCCCATTGACCTTCCCTGGCAAAGGGCCGAACCAGTGTCGGCACGCTTTACGACAAGAACCGGCTTGACTTGGCGGACTAGCAGGCGGCGGGTCGTCAACCCGCCGCCCGCCCCCATCAGAACGCGATCTTCAGACCCGCGCGATACGACTGGTTGCGCACGTCCGACCGCTCGACCGTCGTGTCGGCCGCAACCGACACCGTGACCCGGCCGCTGCGATAGGACAGGCCCGCAGACAGCTCGCCCCAGTCGCGGTCCTGGCGCGCCACCGCGAAGGGTACGCGCAGGGCGGTGCCATTGGCGAAGCCGACGAAGCTCGTGTCCGACCGATCGTGGAAGTCGTGGACATAATAGGCCGAGGCGAAAGGGCGGAGCCCTTGCGCGTTGCCGTCCAGCTGCAACCCGGCGCGGCCCTGGACGCTCAGGAAGTCGTCGCGGTCATAGACGAGCGCCGGGCCGGTGCCGCGTTCGGGCGTCCGGGTGAAGTCTATGCGGTTGGTCCGCACCGCCACGCGCGGGCCGAAACGCAGTGCCTCGGTCCCCGCATTATACCCCGCACCGACCTCGGCCGAGAGTGCCAGCGCGTTGTCGCGGGCGCGCAGGTCATAGCCGGTGCCCAGGAAATCGCCGGTGCGCCGCGTCGACGACTGAAAGACGCCCGCACTGGTCTGCACGTCAAGCGACGGGCCCAGCGATCCGCCCAGGCGACCATAGAGCGTACCCTGGATCAGCTCGCCGCGCGCCGACTGGCCCAGCCGGATCTTGCCGTCGATCTTGGTATAGGACAGGCCGAAGCCGAGCATGGCGGCGTCGCTGACCCGTGCCTCGATCCCGGTCGCGACATAGAAGCCGTCGAAGCGATCACGCCCGCCCGGAGCGGTGTTCGGCATCGCCGCGCCCGCCCCGTCGATATAGCCACCCGCCAGATAGATGGCGGCGTTGTCGGGCAACACGCCCTCGCGCAGCGTGGTGGTCGGCGTGTCGCTGACCATCGCGGCCTGGCCGGGCATGGTGATTTCGTTGGCGGCGAACTCCATCGGCTTGCCGATCATCGCGATCGATCCGCCCTGGAACCGGTCGGGCGACAGCGCAGCCGTGCGGTCGCGGTAGAAGCGCGCCATATTGTCGGTCGCGGTGGTGCCGATCGCGCGGCGCATCGTCTCGGTACGCGGGGCGAGCGATTCCAGCGTGCCCTGGATGGTCGCGACGGACTGAAGGTCCAGCCCGCCATAAACCCCCGCCAGCGACGCATAGGCCGAACGGTTACCATCGAGCAGGCGGCCATAGGCCAGCTGGACCGGCGTTGCCGCCAGGCTGGCATAGGGGCGCGCGGTGATGCTGGCGGTCACCGCATTGGCGGCATAGCTCAGCTGCGGATAGAGGATGGCGCTGAGCGAAGTCGCGTCGCCGAACGTGCCGGTGACCCCGCCGCTGGTGGTCAGCACGGTATAGCTGTCGCCATAGCGCGGCACCTGGTTCAGCGGGCGCAGCGTGATCGTCCCGCCGCCCAGCACGGCGCGGTCGGCGACCAGCAGGTCGGACGTGCCGCTGGCGCCGAAATCGACGACATATTGGCTGCCCGCCGCCAGCGTGGCGGTGCCCGCGACGGTCAGCGTGCCGATCGCCCCGGCATTGCCCGGCGACACGATGCCCCCGCTCTGCGCGGTCAACGAGGCGATCGTGCCGGTGCCGCCCACGGTGCCGCCCGACGCGGCGGTCAGCGCCGAGCGGACCAGCGCGCCGTTGATGGTCAGCAGCCCCTGCTCGACCCGCGTCGGACCGGAAAAGCTGTTGCTGGCGGTCAGGATCAGCTCGCCCCCGCCGCGCTTGGTGATCCCGCCGATATCGCTGGGGAAGCTGGCCAGCACCTCGGCCGAATAACGGTCGCGCGCGTCCTGGATCGCGTTGCTCCAGACATCGATGCCGCCCGTCGGTACATTGACCTCGCGCGTCTGGCGCAGCGCGGTCGGGCCTCGCAGCGCGACGTCCATCTGCGGCGCGCCCCAGCCCGATTTCAGGTCGACGCCGCGCCCATCCAGATCCTTGGAGCTCGACACCAGAATGTCGGAGATCAGCCCGGTATTATAATTGGGGAACCAGCCCATCAGCACGGCGGCAAAGCCCGACACATTGGGGGCTGCCATTGAAGTGCCGGTCAGCACGCCGTAACCAGGGCCGGTGACCGTCAGGAACTGCTTCAGATCGGCCTGCAACTGGGCATTGGCCTTGGTCAGCACCGCCTTCGAGAAGTCGACGCCCAGGATATCGGTGTTGTTGGCGACGATGCCGGCCAGGCGGCTGGTATAGCCATCGGGATCGGCGGTCACGAAGCGCGAGCCATAAGCGAGTGTGATGCCGACCGCCTGCTGCGCGACGAAGCTGCTCTCGGCCTCCTGATCGAACGCGACGCCCGCGCGCTGCGCGGCGGCCTGACGATTGAGATAGCCGTTCAGGACGTTGATCCAGGCATTGACCGCCGCATTCTGAAGCGCGGCGAGGGTCGTCGCGCTGTAGATCGTCGGATACATGGCGCGGGTATATTTCGCGCGGATCGCCGCCCCGTCGAGCGACGAGACGTTGAAGGTCGACACGATCTGGCTGCCCGGCGCGGCGACGCACCAGGTCGCGGTCTGGCCGCACAAGCTGGAGCTGGGGTCGGGGGTGCCGTCGGCGCGGTAGTTGGCGACCGACAGCCAGTTGGAGCGCAGGCGCAGGTCGTTCAGCGGGGTGACCGCATCGATGCTGGCATGCGCGCCCGCATCGTTGCCCGCCGAGAAGACGACGAGGACGTCGTTCTTGAGCACCGGATCGTAAAAGCCGTTGAGATTCTGGGCATAGGCCGCCTTCGCGGCCGCCAGGCTTTGATTATAGGGCAGCGAGCTGCTGACGCCCCAGCTGTTGTTGATGATGCGCACCTTGCCCGAACTGGCGAGGTTGACGATGTTCTCGCGCGGGGTCGAGACGGTCAGGTCGTCGATCACCGCGTCGCGATACCACAGGAAATCGCCCGCCGCGAAATTGGTGTTGGCCGACAAGATGTTCGCGCCATAGGCGTTGCCGAACATCACGCCGTTCGCCATGCGGTTGCCCGCCACGGTCCCGGCGACATGGGTGCCGTGATATTGCCAGGGCAGGCGCGGATTGACCTGGCCGTCATTGCTGTAACCGGAGACCACATCGGTGCGGAAGCCGGTGATCTTGCCATTCCCGGCAAAGGACGGGTGGTTGAAGATCACGCCGCTGTCGTTGACGCCGACCGTCTGGCCTGCGCCGTTCAGGCCCAGCACATAGGCATATTCCATGCCCAGAAAGGCCTTAGAATAATCGACCTTGAACTGCGCGTCGTTGCGCCAGGATGCGAGTGCGGCGTTATAGTCGGTCGTGCGCTGGCCATTGGCCAGATAATAGCCGCCCGAGGGTGGCGGCGGAGGTGTCGCCCCACTTTGCGCCATTACGGGCAAGGCGGACAAAGATGCGCCTAAGGCCAGGCTCGACAACGCGACACGCAACATTGCCCGATACGACGTCTTGGACATGCAGAACTCCCCCGACCGGATGTCTAACGCCCCGGTCTTCCGCTCCACAGTCTTGCCAGTTCGGCTGGGATGACAATGGCTTTGTTATCGTTAGGAAATTTATCGGGATTCCGGTGATAAAATTGTCACATTTCCGACACGCATCTTGTCGGAGAGCGGATTCCCCGCCTTCGCGCCATGATCCGGCGGACAGCCGGGGCGCTCTATGTTGGCGCTATCATGGCTAGGCATCATCAATGCTTGGGGGCCTCTTGCGGCAGGACAGGCTGTTCTTGGGCTCTCAACAAGCGGGCGGTGCCGCGTCCGGCTTGGGCCGTAGCGGCGCGGCGACGGGGGCCAGCGCCTCCCACTCCTGCACAGCCAGTCCGGCATGGCGGTCCCCAGCCCCTGACGCCTCCATCACCGCGCGCAGACAACGGGTCGTGATCGCCGGGAAACGCACCTCCTGAAAACCCTCGACCCCCGTGGGATAGGTCGCGGCGATCCGGTGCCACGCTCCCTGCCCGCCATCGCGATATTCGAGATGCCAGGCCGCAGGCGGCGCGACGCCCTCGTCCGATCCGGCCGGGTGGTCGGCGAAGAAGCGGATACGCACCGCGTCCAGGGTAACCGGACGCGGCCAGCGATATTCGATCCAGACGCTGGCCGGATTTTGCGCGGTCCAGTTGCCCCACATGTCGGGCGGCAGCGGATTGTCGCGCACCACGCCGTCGTTCAGCGCGGCGATCCAATATTGCACCGGCACCGGCGTGTTGGAGGCGCTGGCCCAGGCCCCGCGTGCGACATTGCGGGTCGGCGGAGGGGGCGGCGCGGGCGCGCGGCTGGGCGTTACCGGGCGGATGGCGGGCGGAGAGACGCTGTCGTCCCACGTCATCGGATCGATCGCGACGGAGCGGCGGAAATGGCCACCGCCCTTTGCGTCCGCCGTATGATAGGTCAGATACCAGCGGCCCTGATATTCCACCGCACCCGCATGGGATGTGGTCGAGGACACCGGGCGCAGTACCACCCCGCGATAGGTCCAAGGCCCCATCGGCGTCGGCGCGGAGGCATAGGCCTGGCACGCATGATAGAGGGTGGGCGTGCACGGGCTGTCGGGACCGGCATTGTTGGCGGCGTAGAGCAGATAATAGGTGCCCCGCCGCTTCATCAGCCAGGGCGCCTCGAAGAAACCAGTCGCGCCGGTGACGACCTGCTCGGGGCCCTTGGGCGTCACCATATCGGAGGCGAGTTCGATCGCGCGCAGCCGCCCGAACGTGCCCCAATACAAATACACGCGGCCATCCGTATCGATCAGGACGGTAGGGTCGATATTCTGGATGGTGTTGGCGACCGGCACGCTTTGCGACACGATCGGTCCCGCCGGGTGGGCATCGCGCCAGGGACCGGTCGGCCGGTCGGCGACCGCCACGCCGATCGCGAACCGGTCCTTGGTCCCCGGTGCGGCCGAGCCTTCCCGCTGGAGCACGGGCGCGTACAGATAGAAGCGCCCATCGCGCGCCTTCACGATCTGCCCGGCATAGGCGCGGCCCGGCTTGGCCCAGGCGAACACCGCCTCCGGCCGGGCGATGGCTGGGTCGTGCCGCCAGGTGCCGCTGGCCGGGTCGCGGGTCGACAGCAACTGCCACTCGTTCATGATGAAGTCGTTGACGCCGTCCGGCGCCTCGTCGCGCCCGGCCAGAATCCACAGCGTGTCGCCGTCGACGAACGGCGCGGGATCGGTCGAATAGCTCCGCCCATCGGCCAGGATCGGATTGCCGCGGCTATGGATGGTTTCCGACGCGGCAGGGGCGAGCAGGGCGGCGAACAGGAACGGGATCATGCCCCATCTTGGTCCGGCCGGTCGGAATTGTCGATATGGTATACAATGATGGGGCTTGACCCGTGCAGGCTGCCCGTCCGACTGTCGAGGACATGAGAGCCCTGTTGTCCCTGTCGCTGGCCTTCGTCCTCGCGCTGGCGGCCACCGCCATCGCCCGGGCGCTCGACCCGACCGTCTTCGGGTCCTGTTTCGAGGGGAGCTGCGGCTATGCTGCGATGCTGGTCGCGCTGCTGATCACGCTGATCCTCGCGCCGATCCTGTGGGTTCTATTGCGACGGGCGGGGCCGGTCAGCCGGTTGCTGCTCGGTATCGTGCTGTTCGCGCTGATCGGTCTGTTCCTGCTGCCGACCTTTGTCTGGCTCGTCGGCCTGGCGGCGTTCGCCTATGCGACTCAGCGCACGGTCCGACGCGCACGGGTCAACGGGCAGCCGATGCGCGACCTGTTCCTCACCCCCCGCCCCCGATCCTAATCCCCTCGCGCCGGCCTCACGTGAAAGCCCATCTCACCGGCCAGCGCCAGGATGCGGCCGGTATCCGACCGGCGAACGATCACGACGTGCAGATTGTCGTCCAGCCCGTTGCGCCATTCCAGCAGCGCCCAGGGCGGATCGCACGCCTCCAGCTCGCCGTCGAGCCAGGCGAAATACTCGCTCGCCCGCAGCTTCCGATCGCCCTCGCGCTGGGGAAAGGGCTTTAGCGGCTCGGCGAACTCATCGCTGATCAGCTCATGCAACTCGTCTATCTTGTCGCCGATCAGGAAGAAGTCGCAGAGCGTCAGCTCGACCGCCAGCTGGCCGACGTCCTCGCACTCCAGTTCGAGCATCCAGTCCTCGGGCTCGCGGATCATGGCCTCCAGCTTGGCCGACAGGTCGCGGGCCTGGTCCTCTTCCAGCGTCCGGCCGCTGAGCAGCATGATGAACTCGGTGTACATGCGCCGTCTCCCGTTGGTTGTTCCGTCGTTCGGTTCTTTATCGGTCGAGCACCGCCGCGCTCGGGCAGTTGGCGGGCACGACGCCCGGCCCCGGCCGATAGACCAGCCGTATCCGGCTCGCCCCGGTCGGCACGCAGGCGACCAGATGATAGTCGCGCGCCAGCACCGCCTTCAAGACCGCCTGCGTCGCGCGGTTGCCGAAGGCGAAGCGGGGATAATCGTCGACGATCGCGCCGGGCCGCTGGCGGAGGATGCGGCGGATCTCGACCACCGGATCGACACCCAGCGCGGCCGCGCTCGCTTCGTCCTGGGTGTTGAGATGGCCGGGAAAGACCCATTTCGACGGCAGGCAGCTATGCGTCATCATATAGAGCGCCGGATAACCGTCATAGACATAGAGACAGCCGCGCGCGGGCGTCGCGGCCCGTGCGACCGCCTGCGCCTCGGCCGCGCCGCCCTTGGCGCGTTCGCTCAGCGCCAGCACGAGCTGCCCCGCCGCACCGATCGCCAGCACGAAGGCGGCGATCCCGCCCCGGTGCCAGCGGGCCAGCGCGGGGGCCGCGACCAGCACGCCGGGCAGGACGACAGGCAGCGCATAATGCGGACTGCCGAACCGACCATAACCTAGGACCGCGATACCGCTCACCGCCAGCCAGACCAGCAGGAAGCGGAAACCGTCGCGCCGCTCCGCCGGGATATTCTTCCACGGTCGCCCGAAGCCGATGACCAGCAACAGCGGCGACAGGATGCCGACACAGGTCGCCAGTCCCTCCAGCTCGTCGGCCAGCGGCCGCGCCGCCTGCCCGCCCAGCGACACGATATTGGCGAAGACCCACGCCTGCCCCTGCCCCAGCCCGGCATAAACCGCGAACGCGACCAGCGTGGACAGCAGCGCGAGGGCCACCCAGACGCCCGCCATGCCTGCCAACCGGACGAGCGGCACCCGCTCGCGCCATCCCAGCCACAGCAGGATGCAGCCGAACGCAAACCCTTCGGGCAGCACCGCATATTTGATCTGGAGCGCGACGCCCACCGCCCCCATTGCCACCGCGCCGCTGGCGAACAGCCCGCCCCGCCGCTCGACCGCGCGCAGCGTCGCGGTCGCGGCGAGCAGCATCAGCGCGTTGTAGAAGACCGGCGACTGGCCCCCTTCCCCCTCCATTAGGTTCAACCAGAGGATATAAAGGATCGCCGCCACGGTGGCCGCGAGCGGTCCGGCGAACCCCCGCGCCACCCGCTGGATGCCGAAGGCCGTGGCGACGACGAAGCCGGTCGCGACCAGCTTATAGGCGAGGAACCCCTCTCCCCCCAGCAGGCGCGCCCCCGCATAGAGCAGGAACAGCCCGATCGGCTTGCGGTCGAAGATGTCGACATAAGGCATCGCGCCGTGCAGCATCCGGTCGCCGACCAGCAGATAGAATTGCTCGTCGAACCCGGTCACGGGGTTGGCAAAACCTTGCGCGCGGACGACCAGCGCGACCAAGATCAACAGCAGCAGTGTGCCGCCCCATCGGTCGCCCGGTGTGTTGATCGCCGTGTGCCCACGCTGGTGTGTCATCGACGCGCCGGTGGGTCGCTTTGCGAGCAAAGGCAAGGACAAAGATGACGGGCTTCGCCCAGGCCGTCGGCTTCCAAGCCGAGAACGACGGCCCGAACGACCGATCGCGTGGCAAAGGCACACGCCCCCACGACCCATCATGATGATTACGTCACGATAGGGTATCGTTTTACCCCGCAGTCATGCTATCGACCCCGCCATGGGCGGGATTTCCGAGTGTTATCAGCTTCGATCAGGGCGCTAGGCATTTGCGCGTCCTGACCTTCCTGCACAGTTTCGAGCCCGGCGGGGTGGAGCGGATCGCGCTGCGCCTGATCCGGCGCTGGCGTGCCGAGGGGATCGATGCACCGCTGTTCCTGGGGCGGACCGACGGCGTGATGGCGCAGGATGTCGGGGCCGATCTCGATTTCGTGACGCCGCGTCGCCGCTGGCCGGGCATCGCGCATTGGGAGACGATCTGGATGATCGCCACCCTGCCCCGTGCGATCCGTGCGATCCGGCCGGACGTGCTGTTCTGCGCGGGCAATACCTATGCCGTGGTCGCGGTGCTGATGAAGCTGGTGCTGGGCCGCGACTGCCCACCGATCATCGCCAAGATCAGCAACAATCTCGACCGCGCCGATGCCGGTATTGTCTACCGCGTCTTCTATCGCCTGTGGCTGTGGATTCAGGGGCTGGCGATCGACCATTTCGTCGGCATGGAAAAGCCGATGCGGGCCGAGATCGTGCAATGCGTGCGGGTCTCGCCCGCGCGTGTCGCGATCATCCCCGATCCGGCCCTGTCGGAGGCACAGATCCTGGCCTTGCGCGAACCGGCAGCGACGCTGCGCCTGCAGGGACCCGGACGGCGTTTTGTCACGATCGCGCGGCTGGCGGCGCAAAAGAACCTGTCGCTGATGCTGCGCGG
The DNA here is from genome assembly GCF_001476905.1 of Sphingomonas sanguinis. Lineage (GTDB taxonomy): Bacteria > Pseudomonadota > Alphaproteobacteria > Sphingomonadales > Sphingomonadaceae > Sphingomonas > Sphingomonas sanguinis_B. The sequence continues at coordinate 54,117 of NZ_LDTE01000112.1, forward strand.
CTTTGCCCGAGGCAGCGGCCCGGCCGACACCCTTACCGTGTTCGGTGATGGGCCGGAGCGGGCCGCACTAGAGGCGCTGGCCGCCAGCTTAGGCATTGCCGACCGCGTGGATTTCCAGGGCTATGTCGCCAACCCGGCCGGGCTCCTGGCGCAGTACGACACGCTGCTCCTGTCCTCGCACTACGAGGGGGTCCCTGCGGTCATTCTGGAGGGACTGGCCGCCAATATCGGCATCGTCGCCACCGATTGCAGCCGCTCCATGGGCGCGCTGCTGTTGCAGGGACAACTCGGCACGCTGGTTCCGGTCGGCGACGAGGCGGGCTTTGCGGCCGCCATCGCCGCGGCCCAGCCGCAGGCGCAGGATGCACGGCGCACGCTGCATCAGGCGCGGCGCTTCACCATCGAGCATGGCGCGGACCATTATATCCGGGTGATGCGGGCCGTCCTACGCCGTCGCACCACCGCCGCCACGCTGATTCCCGAGCCCGTCGTTTCCTGACCCGTCCCGTTGTGGCGGAGGAAGAACCGGGGCGCGGGCGGATGCGACGAATGGTGGCGGGCGGTAAGTGCCTCGATTACCGTTTGATTCACGATTAACGGCTAAGAACCGACATCATCGTCAAGCCCCTTTGAAAAATTCGCCTTAATTGTGACATCATCGCCACACTAAACCCAGGCTTCACGTCGGCGATGGGAGTGGCTGGACGATGCGATATGGGGGAGGCGCGTGGCCGATGGGCGGCGCGGCATGGTCGGCGATCATCCTGGGGTTAGGCGGACCGGTGCCGCTTCAGGCCCAGACGCAAAACGGGGCGCCCCCACCGTCAGAGAGCCCCCCACCCAACGAGGTCACCGTCATCGGCAAGCGCATCCCCGGTTCGGTGATCGGTGCCGTCGCGCCGGTCGCGGTGCTGGATGCCCAGGCGCTGGAGGCGCTGGGCGCGACGAGCCTCAGCGACCTGCTCAAGAAGGTGAAGTCGCTGACCAGTTCGTCGAGTGGGGGCGAGCCGGTGATGCTGCTCAACGGGCGGCGCGTCTCGGGGTTTTCCGAGTTCCAGTCGTTGCCCTGGGAAGCCATGGAAAAGGTCGAGGTGCTGCCCGAACAGGAGGCGGCGCGCTTCGGCTATCCGCCGACCGTGCGGGTGATGAACTTCATCACCAAGAAGAAATTCCGCGCGGTGACGGTCCAGCTCCTGCCCGGCGTCACGACCGAGGGCGGGGGCGGCACCAGCTATAGCGAGGTCACCTCGGCGCGGATCGACGGGCCCCGCCGCCTGACGTTCAACGTCTCGCACTTGCGGCAAGACCCAGTGCTGCAGAACCAGCGCAATATCGTGCCCGATCCCGAGACGCTGTTCGCGACGACCGGCAATGTGACGGGGGTGAACGGCGCCAGCCTGGACCCACGGCTCGATGCCCTGGCGGGTCGAAACGTCACGCTGGCGGGCGTGCCGATCGATCTCGCCGCGCGCGGGACGCTCGCGGCCTATGCGAACAGTCCGGCCGGGGTCACCGATCTGGGGCCCTATCGGACGCTCCAGCCGCTGAGCGACACGATCCATAGCGAGGTCGGCCTGGCCTCGCCGCTCACCAAGAGCGTGTCGGGATCGCTGATGGTCTCGATGGAGGCGATCCAGACCCGGGGGCTGAACGGCCTGGCCCCAGCCCTGCTGCGCGTGCCCGGCGGGCTGGGCCATTTCCCATTCGGCAACGACACGCTGCTCTATCGCTACCTGCCCGACAGCGTGCTGCACCAGCGTACGACCAGCATGGCGCTTCACGCAGGCGGCACGCTGACCGGCGATGTGCGTCGCTGGAGCTGGGCGATCACCGGCAATTACGACCGGATGGTGTCGCGAAGCACCTCGGAGATCGGCGTGCCGCTGGGCGCGCTGCAGGCGTCGATCGATGCGGGCGGCGCCCCGATGGCCGCGATCGATCCCGCCACCGCGGCCCGGCGCGACCGGAACCGCAGCCGGGTGGTGTCCGACACGATCGGGGTCAAGGCGACCGCGAACGGCCCCGTGGCCCGCCTGCCCGCAGGCGAGGCGATGCTGACCGTCACCACCGATTATAGCCGAATCGACAGCGACGCGCGCACCAATCTGACGCTTGCCACCGACGGGGTCGGGCGCACCATGCGGGGGGCCAGCGTCAACGCCAATGTGCCGATCGCCTCGGCCCGCGAAGGCTCGCTGTCGTTCCTGGGCGAGATGCAGCTGAGCGCGATGGCGGGGGTGTCGCAGGTGTCCGATTTCGGGCGGCTGAGCACTTCCAATCTGGGGCTGAACTGGACACCCTTCCGCCCGGTCCAGCTCAATGCCTCGGTCAACGTCGCGCAGACCGCACCCGGCGTGACCCAGCTGGTCGCGCCGGTGCTGGCGACGCCCAACACCCCCTTTTTCGACTATGTGACCGGGCGCAGCACGCTGGTCACCACCATTTCGGGCGGCAATCCCGACCTGGCGCCCGAAAAGCGGCGGGTCACGACGCTGGGCATCGCGGTACAGCCGATCAAGGACAAGGAAATCCGGCTCAGCACCGATTATGTCGACACGCGGATCGACAACCAGGCCGCCTCGCTGGGCGGCGCGACCCCGGCGTTCCAGCGCGCCTTTCCCGACCTGTTCGTCCGCGATGCGCTCGGCCAACTGGTCAGCGTCGACCTGCGCCCGGTGAACCTGGCGTATGAGCGCGAGCGCAAGCTGCGCCTGACGGTCGACGCGCAGGTGACGCTGGGCAAGACCCCGCCGCCCCCTCC